>NZ_JBITIH010000008.1:0-265527 GCF_044458865.1 Micromonospora sp. NPDC050417 | reverse complement strand
AGACGGCGCACCTCAACCTCGTCCATAGTGGTGTCAACGAGGCTGATTCACCTATCACCACTAGCCTTAACCAAAACGTGACAAAGCACTACTAGTGCCGCATCAGGCAACGTTCGCCCTGTTGACGACCTCGCGTAGGCGTTCGTCTTGGGCATGTCTGTTCCGCCAGATGATGTAGCGGCGGATCATGCTGCCCTGCTCCTTATGGCTGGCGTGATCGGTGCCGTCGAGGGTGAAGTAGCGCAGAGCCGTGAACTGGGCCTCGATCCGGTTGAGCCAGGAACTGTTGGTGGGGTGTAGGCGATCTCGGCGTTGTTGGCCTCGGCCCACCCGGATACCCTGCCGCATCGTTTGGTGGTCAGGTGCGGAGAGTAGTTGTCGCACACGATCGCAATACGTACCTCAGTTGGATAGAGGCTGCGCAGGTAGCGGCAGAACTCCAGGAACTTCGAACGGCCCTTGGTCTTCTTGATGTGACCGTAGAGCTTGTCTTTGCCCAGTTCGTAGGCGGCGAACAGGTGCCGGACCCCGTGTGGGCGGGTGTAGGTGGCGCGACGGCGGGGCCTGGGCTCCCGGTTGGAATCCTTGTGCTTGCCGCCGCGCCCGGCCCACTGCCGCCCCGGATGGGGCTGGAGATTGAGCGGGCCGAACTCGTCCAGGCAGAAGACGACTTCCGGCTCACCGGGCTCGGGTATGACCTCGCGGTCGGCGATCGCGTAGAGGTGCTCGACCCGGGCCTTCTTGATGGCGTAGTCGGGATCGCGGGAGGTCTTCCAGGTCTTCAACCGTTGAAAGGAGACGCCTTCCTCGCGGAGCAGGATGCGCAGGCCCTCGTGGCTGATGTCGTCGACCACCCCCTCGGCGACCAGGAAGTCGGCCAGCTTGGCCAGGCTCCAGGTCGAGAAGGGCAGGCCGTGCTCGGCCGGCGTGGACTTGGCGACCTTCTTGATTTCGCGCCGCTCCGGAAGGGTGAACGTCTTGGGCCGGCCGCCCTTGTACTTGGGATAGAGAGAGTCGAAGCCGTCGGCGTTGAAGTTGTGGATGACGTCTCGGATCCGGTCGGGGCTGGTGAACGTGACCTCGGCGATCTTCCCCACGGGCATGCCTTGCGCGGACAGCAACACCATCTGCGCTCGCCGCCAGGTCACCACCGAACCTGTGCCCCTGCGGATAATCCGCAGCAGTCTTTGGCCCTCGTCATCATCGATTTCCCGTACCCGCACTCGCTCGGCCATGCGCACAGCTTGTCAGCGACCAGGCCCGAGCCCTCGGCTTCGGCCGCGTCACGCCGCCCGGCGTTTCCTCAGCTCAGCGAGCCAGAGCCGTATTTGCTCGTCATCGTGCAGGTAACCGCCATCCTCACCCGCAGGAAGATCAATTCCGTACAGGAGGTTCAGCGCCCACCAGGAGAGGTCGTCCCAGTCAAGCCCGTCCTGCGTCACCCACCGCGCGGCCCAACGGTCGACCTCGTCCCGGCTCAACCGTCCCTCGATGAGAGCAACGAGACGATCCTCGACCTCGTCAAGAGTCGGCTGAGGAGTGGCGTCCATGCTCTGACCGTATAGGCAGGGCAAACGTTACTTGATGCGGCACTAGTCTTGCCGGCGCCCCAGGCGCAAACGCGGATGCAACGGTGGCAATCGCCACTTCCTTCTGCGTGATGAATCTCCGCGCGCCACACAAAGGTCCGCGTGTCAACTCGTAGCTGCCGCAACCGCGTCCGCATGTGAGTCACCCCCTGATGCGCGTTGGGTTCTGGCGCACCGGTCGCGCCGCGCGTCAGCCTTGGTGCGGCTCGTTCGCGGGCATGCTGATGAACAAAACGGCTAGGCATCCTGTTTGGCCCGAGTCCTGCAGCTCAGTCCCACCAGAACGACCACCAGGCTCGGTTCGTCAGGCTTTCCGCGTAACGGATGAGGGTGTCCGTGCTGGACTGCCACACGTTGTCGGGGCAAAACGCGAAGTGTTCTGCAGCGACGTGCAACGCATGGGCCGCATCCGTGGGCGGAGCAGCGACGCTGAGGAAGAGTTTGGCTGGTCCGAGGCCGACGACTCTGGCACCGAAACGTTCTTCCCAGCTGCGCAACACCGCACCGAACTGCGCGGTGTCGTTCTCGTAGTTCAACGGCCCGCCCCACCCGAGATCGGCTGGTGCATCCGCACCGCGGGCGCTGACCGACAGCCCGAGACGTGGTGCGGTCAGCCATGAGTCGGTCATCAGGTGTTCCGCGAACTCAGCAGCCCGAAACGCGGCGTCTTCCTGCAGCGTCCCGGCAGGCGCAAGCCCAGGCCACTGGTCACCGAACGGTGCCGTGACAGCCACCTGCTCAGGTGGGCTGAGTATGTCGTCGTCCTCATCCGCCGCCGTGTAGACCGACCACCACCCTGCCAGCAGCGCGGCGGCGTCGTGATCGCCCGGCCTGGACCTGATCAGTCTCGGGTCGAGTTCACCGGTCGTCCACGGGCTGCCCGGCGCGTACGAACTTCCGCCGAGCAGTAGCGGCCACAGCCCCGTCTGGCCGTGGCGCGCCTGAACTGAGCCCCACAGGCCCGCGTCCGGGCGGCTATCGGTGATCCACAGAAGGGGCTCATCGAGGACCCCAGCCTCGGTTTCATGCACTGCGCGTCCGGGCGGAAGGTCAAGGCCGAGCGAATTTCCGCCCGGGTCATGTTGGAGGTGCACCAGCGGGTTACCCGTCACGGGGCGCAGACTACAGACCGGCCATGACAATCAGAGCCACCCGCCTCTTTCTGCTATCCGATTCTGCCGCGATCCGGGCGTCGCGGTGCGTAACAGTATGCAGCGGCGCGTGGCGGCCGCTCGTGTCGAGATCGGTGCCATAGTTCGCTCGGAGTGCCAAGGTCAGGCCAATGTCGAGCCGTTCTTTGCGAACGGATCGTGGGTGGCTGGGTTGGTCGTCGCCGTTCCGGTTTTCGGGAAGATTGTGGTCGCGCACATCGCCTCGGGTGGCTTCGAGAGCCCAAGGATCGGGCGAACACCAGGCTGTGGTGGAGTTGTTCCGGTGGTGGCGGTTAGGTGGCCAGGCAGGGCTAGTGTCCCGCCTGGCGCACGTCACGCGTCGGTCTTGATGCCCCGGGTGAACGCCGTCCAGGCGTCGGCGCTGAACGCCAGCACCGGACCGGTCTTGTCCTTGCTGTCGCGTACCTGGGCGGTGTGGTCGACGTACCGAGCTTCGACGCACGCGCCGTTGCTGCCGCTGCGGGTGCTCTTGCGCCATTGGGAGTCCATGGCGCCCCTCCTCAATCTTGGTGCTGGGTGTCGCGGATCTTCTTGATCATCGCAGTCGAGTCGGTCGCGGACAACGCCGATGCACGCAAGGCGTTGAAGACCACGGTACAGCGCCGTACGTCCTCGCCTTCGGCGTACAGGTCGCCGGTCAGGCCCTCGATGTAGACCACTCCGGGACTCTCGTTGAACGACAGGATGTGGAAGCTCGACAGCATCGACGCGTAGGCACCCTCCCGGAACGGGATGACCTGGATGGTGACGTTCCACCGCTTCGATGCGTCGAGCAAGGCTGCGAGCTGTGCGCGCATGACCTCGGGTCCGCCGATCTGGCGATGGAGGACCGCCTCGTCCATGACTGCGAGGAGCCGCAGCGTGCCGTCCGTGATGAGCTTCTGACGTTCCAGCCGTGCCGCTACGCGTTGCTCGATCGCCTCAGGTGTGGGGCGGAAGGCATCTTCGCTGGTCATTGCACGGGCGTACGCCTCGGTTTGAAGCAGGCCCGGAACGACCAGCGTTTCGAAGTTCTGTAGCTCGTGGGCTGCGGATTCCAGGCCGATGTACTGGCGGTAGGTCGGTGGAAGGTCGCCGTACTTGGCCCACCAGCCGCGTTGCTTGCCGGACCGGGCCATTGTCAACAGCGTCTCGCGTAGCTCGGCATCGTCCA
This sequence comes from Micromonospora sp. NPDC050417, assembly GCF_044458865.1. Lineage (NCBI taxonomy): Bacteria > Bacillati > Actinomycetota > Actinomycetes > Micromonosporales > Micromonosporaceae > Micromonospora > Micromonospora sp. NPDC050417. The sequence continues at coordinate 261,613 of NZ_JBITIH010000008.1, read as the reverse complement.
CGCCGTACTGGTTGAGCAGCGCGGTCAGCGCTGGTCCCTTGATGCCGACGCGTCCCTGCTCGATGCGCCGCATCGTGCTCGGCGACACCTCGATGACTTCGGCTGCCTGTTCGGTGGTCACGTCGGCTTCCTCGCGGACTCGCCTGAGCTGCGCGCCGAGCTGGAAGCGAAGGAACGTCGGGCTCTCCATGTTCGACATTCTGCACCCGTCGTGGCGTGTAGGCGCAACCACACGCCGTAGAACATGAATGCATGTCCATGGTTGACCTGGCAGATTTGCGCGCGCAATATTGACCCGGTGAGCCGCACCACGATCCGGAGTGCGGCGGTCGGTGCTCCGCCATGGCCCGGCCGCCGCGCTCCCCATCCAGGGAGGCGTGATGAACCGGCGCGTGTCGTATGACGAGTACCTGAGCGCCGTCGCGCTGACCCTGGCCCGGAGGCACCGTCCGGTGTGGTCCTGGACCAGGTGGCGGTACGTGTGCCGGTGCGGCTCTGACCTGCCCTGCCGGGCGAGACACAAGATCCCGATCAATCGAGGCCACTGGCCAGGGGAGGAACAGTGAGCAACCACGGACCGGTCATGCCCATCTGGAGCTGTGCGGGGTGTGGCCTGCCCTGGCCCTGCCGCACCCGGCAGCAAGAGCTGCGGGCGGTGTACGTCGACGCCCCGGTGTCGCTCTCGCTCTACCTCAGCTCGTACCTGGTGCTGGCGATGCAGGATCTGCCGGGCACGCCCGCCGGGGTGCTGCACACACGGTTCATGGAGTGGATGCGGGAGGGGCAGCCCAGGGAGGACAACTGGGTCCGGGTCGCTCGCCGTTCGCTCTGAGGTCGGGCGGCGGGCGCCGGCAAACGGGTGGGCGGCGACGACGTACGCGGGTATTGTCTTGGGTATGGAGATCATCCGTCGCAGTGCCGCCGCGACCGCACGAGCTACCAGCTCGTCGGTTGCCGCCGCCTGATCTCCTGATTCTTCGCCGGCGACCGGAAACGGCTCGCCGGCGATTCGCGTATTCGTAGCACCTTTCCGCGCCTGCGGGCCTTTCCGGTCACAGTGACCAGAGAGGCCGAATCCATGACCCCCGAACAGATCGTCCAGACCTTCGTCGACTACTTCCGTGAGCGCGGCCATGCGCTGGTGCCCGGAAGCTCGCTGCTCCCACCGCCCGACGACCCGGTGCTCTTCACCACGTCGGGCATGCACCCGCTGACCCCGTACCTGCTCGGTCGACCCCACCCGCTGGGGACCCGGCTGGTCAACGTCCAACGCTGCCTGCGTACGACCGACCTGGACGAGGTCGGCGACAACACCCACCTGACCGTCTTCGAGATGCTCGGGTCGTGGTCACTCGACGACTACGACAGCCCGCAGAGCCTGCGCTGGGGTTACCAACTGCTTCGCGAGGGCTTCGGCGTCGACCCGGGCCGGCTGCACGCGACCGTCTTCGGCGGCGACGACCAGGTCGGCCCCGACCGCGCCTCGATCGACACCTGGGGCGAACTCGGCGTACCGGTCGAGCTGACCCGCGACGAGAACTGGTGGTCGAACGGCCCGACCGGACCGTGCGGGCCGGACTCGGAAATCTTCGTCTGGACCGGTGACGACCCACCGCAGGGCACCCCGGGCACCGACGACCGGTGGATGGAGGTGTGGAACCACGTCCAGATGCGCTACCAACGGCACGACGACGGGAGCCTGGAACCGTTGCCCCGACCCAGCGTCGACACCGGGATGGGGCTGGAGCGGATGGAGATGGTGCTGCGCGGCAACCGCTCCGTCTTCGAGGGCGACGGATTGGACCCATGGGTGCGTACGGTCTCCGGGTTGTGGGGGTTGGAGGGCGAGCCCCTGCGCCAGGTCTGCGACCACCTCCGGGCGGGCGTCGTGGTCGTCGGTGACGGGGTACGCCCGTCGAACACCGGACGCGGCTACGTGCTGCGTCGGCTGATCCGCCGTCTGCTCACCACGCTGTGGCGCGGCGATTCCTCGCGCAGCCTGGTCGACCTGCCGTCGGAACCGTACGAGCGGACCCTCGACCGGTTCGGCCAGCGGATCGACCCCGGACAGCCCCGCGAGGTCTTCCTCGACGAGCAGCGCCGCTTCCGCGAGCTGCTACGGCGTGGCCGTCGGGTGGTGTCCCGGTGGCGTTCACGCGGGGCGCTGACCGACCGGGACTACCACTACCTGCACGACACCCACGGGCTGCCGCGCGAACTCGTCGACGGGCTGCTGGCGGAGGCCGACTGAGCCGCCCCGATCCCCGGCCGGTGAAGGGCAGCGCTCAGGGGTTCTCGGCAGTGACGGCGGGTGCGATGACGATCCGCCCGTCCGCCGTTCCGTCGTGCTGCCGCAACCAGGCGGCGGCGACGTCGGCGAGCGGGACCGACTCGTACCCGACCGTGAGCTGGCCGGCGCGCACCCGCTCGGCTATCGCGCCGAGGGTCTCGGCCTTCTGCGCGCTGCTCAACTCGTTGTTGGTGTAGCCGAGCAGCCGCAGCGACCGGCTCCGCAGGGTGGCCGAGTCGAACGGTGCGGTCTCCGCCGCCGCGCTGCCGAGGTTGACCAGCCGTCCACCGACCGCCAGGGTCCGTAACGCGGCGGCGGCCGGCAGCCCGAAGATCGGGTCGAGTGCCAGGTCGACCGGGCCGTCGGCGACATCCCGGACCCGGTCGGCCAGGGTGTCGACGTCGTCGGTCTCCCGCAACTCGACCACCGCGTCGGCGCCGAGTGACAGGGCCCGCTGCCGGGCGGCGGCCGACCGCGCGACGGCGATGACCCGGCGGGCGCCGTGCAGGCGGGCGATCTGGAGCGCGGCCTGACCGACGATGCCGCCCGCCCCGAGGACCAGCACCTGTTCGCCGGGGCGCAGCTCACCGCGCCAGGTCAGCGCCTGCCAGGCGGCCACCGCCGACAACCCGAGCGCGGCGACCAGCCGGTGGTCGACGTCGGCCGGGAGCCGGACCAGGTCGGCGGCGGGGACCATCACCTGCTCGGCCATGCTGCCGTCACCCGGGCACATGCCGGCGGTGGTGGAGAACCACACCACCGTGCCGTCGTCGAGGTTCCCGACGCCCTGGACCCCCGGCACGTACGGCAGGGCGGGCTGGCCGAAGTAGGAGGTCCCCGAGGCGCAGAGCAGGTCGAGCGGGGTGATCGGCGCGGCGCTGACCGTTACGCGTACACCGTTTCCGTCGGCGGCGGGCGGCGGCCAGGGCCGCTCCGCCAGCACCGGCGGATGTCCACAACGGACGATGACGGCGGCCCGCATCAGGTGGCGATGTCCGGGTAGGGCAGGTGGAAGGAGGACAGGCGGGCGGCGTACTCCTTCTGGAAGGCGAGCGGCTCGTCGTAGTCGCGTTCGAACATGGCGATGAAGAGGGTGAGGGTGAGGAACGGGTGCGCACCGAACGCGAACAGCCTCACGTAGTCGTGGGTGGCAAGTGCCTCCCGTTCGGCCTCCTCGAAGCGCAGCCAGGTGCTGGCCTCGCCGGCGTGGGAGTTGAGTAGTTCGTTCGCCCGCTCCGCCTCCCACCAGGTGACGGTGCCGCGTGGGTCGTCCCGGTAGCGCTCGACCAGCTCAGGGTCGCGGTCGACGGTGTAGAGGAACTTGTTCAGCAGGTACCTGCTCATGCTGGTGCTCCGTTCGGGTACCAGGTGAAGTACGCCTCCATGGTGTGGAAGAGGTCGAGGGTGTCGACGTGGTCGGCCTTCGCGCCGGCCCCCGCGACACCCATCATCAGCATGAAGTCCATGAAGCCGTGGGTGGCGTTCCCGGGTGCGTGCAGGCTCTCCAGCGTCACCTCGGCCAGGCAACTGTCCAGGTCGCCGTTGGCGATCCACTCCACCGCCCGCTGGTCGAACTCGGGGTCCGGTCCGTGTGGCCCGAACTGGCGGGGGCCGCCCAGTTCCAGCGAGAGGTGGCCGGTCCCGATGATCGCCACCCGCAGGTGGCTGGGCCAGGACTCGACCAGCTCGCGGATCGTCTGTCCGAGCTGCACGAAACGCTTCGGCTGGGGGAGCGGCGGCGCGAAGATGTTGGTGTAGATCGGCACGATCGGGAGATCGGCCTCGGGCCGCAGGGTGATGATCGGGCAGGTGATGCTGTGGTCGACCCGCAGTTCGTTGCTGAACGCGAGGTCGAAGCCGGCGTCCATCCCCTGACGCAGCAGGTGTCCGGAAAGGTCCTCCTGGCCCTTCAGCCGCATCCGGGGCAGGCCGAACTCGCGTTCCTCGTTGTACCAGTTGGCGTCGTAGACCGGGGCCTTGCCGATCAGGAACTGCGGCATGTTGTCCAGCCAGAGCTGGTGGAAGTGGTCGGAGCCGACCATCACCAGCACGTCCGGCCTGGCCCGGGTGAGCGTCTCCCGGAACGCGGTGATCTTGCGTACCCACTCGTCCGCGAAGGGCGGCCGGTCCTCGCCGACCGCGGTGCTGGCTCGGTAGTAGAAGGGGTGGTGCGTCGAGGCGATCACCGCGACAACGGTGGCCATGCCCGCTCCTCTCAGTCGTCGGGATCAGGAACGTGTGGATCGGGTGCTGGCCGGGGGCTGGTAGCGGGCGTTACGGTCGACGGTCAGGTAGACGCCCATGCCGATCGGGTCGCGTCGCTCCTCGGCCAGGTGGCCCAGGAGCCCGGCGGCCCGGGCCAACAGGGCGAAGCCACGCAGCATCTCCACCGGCAGGCCGAGGTCGGCCAGGGCGGCGCCGCAGACCCCGGCACCGTTGAGTGGCAGGGTGCGGCCCAGGATCTCCGGGTGCACCCGGCCGATCGCCTCGAACAGGCACAGGTGCGGACCGTGCACTCCCTCTTCGGTGGCGATCCGGATCAACACCGGCGTACGCGGGTCCTGCTCCTTGTGCACCGGATGCCCCAGCCCCGGAATCAGTCGCCGCTGCGCCCGCGCCGACGTGATGACCGTACGCGCCACCTCGTCCCAGCCGGCGTCGTCCGTCGGCGGCTCGACCAGTTCGGCGAGCGCCCCGGCGAGGAAGCGACCGGCGTCCTCGGTGACGCCGAGGAAGCGGGATCCGCCACCGAGCAGACCGGCGGCGAGTGCTCCCTGAAGCGACTCCGGGGCGCTCAGGTAGGTCAGCCGGGCCGCGAGCGCGGTCGGGGTGAAGCCGTGGTCGGCGAGCGCGACCAGCACCGCTTCGAAGACCCGTACCTCGCCCGGGGTCGGGCGCTCGCCGGCGACCAGCCAGAACGCCAGTTCACCGAAGCCGACCTTGCCCATCAGGTCGGCCGCCAGGTCCTGACCGAGCAGTCGGATGGAGGTCGCGTCGGAGGTGCCGATCGCGGTGGGGAAGTTCAGTTCCGGGTCAGCCACTTGCGGATCTCCTCGCCGTGTTCGTTCAGTCCCGGCGGCGGCAGCTCGTACCGCGCCGGAGTGGTGGAGAAGGTAATCGGGTTCCGTACGCTCGGCACCGTCGCCGCGCCGTCGCCGACCTCGACCACCGGGTTCAGGCCCAGTTCCTCGGCGAAGGCGACGCCGTCGTCGATGGTGTTGATCGGGGCGCACGGCACCCCGGCGGCGAGCAGGTCGCGGAACCACTCGTCCTTGCCCCGGGTACGCAGCCGATCGACCAGCAGCGGACGCAGCTGCTCCCGGTTGGCGGTGCGGTCCTGGTTGCGCCCGAACCGGGGATCGTCGACCAGGTCGGGTACGCCGAGCACCTGGCAGAGCTTGCGGAACTGCCCGTCGTTGCCGGCGATCACGATCAGTTCCCCGTCGGCGGTCGGCAGTGGCTCGTACGGGAAGAGGCTGGGGTGGGCGTTGCCCATCCGGTACGGCACCACGCCGCCGGCCACGTACCCGCTGCTGTGGTTGACCAGGCCGGAGAGGGCCGAGGAGAGGAGGTTCACCTCGACGTGCTGGCCCTGCCCGGCGACCCCACGGTGGTGCAGTGCGGCGAGGATGCCGATGCTCGCGTGCAGTCCGGCCATCACGTCGAAGACCGAGATGCCCGCCCGGTACGGCGAGCCGTCCGGGTCCCCGGTGAGGCTCATCAGTCCGGAGATCGCCTGCACCATCAGGTCGTAGCCGGGCAGCGCCGCGCCGGCACCTGACCCGAATCCGCTGATGGAGGCGTAGACGACGCCCGGATTCCCGGCGGCCACCGAGTCGTAGTCGAGCGCGAAGCGTCGCAGCCCACCGGGTTTGAAGTTCTCGATCATCACGTCGGCGCGGGCGGCCAGTTCCTGGGCGACGGTCAGGTCCTCCGGGTCGCGCAGATCGAGGGCGATGGAGCGCTTGTTGCGGTTGATGCCGAGGTAGTAGGTGGAGACGTCGTCGCGGACCGGAGGCATCCAGGTGCGGGTGTCGTCGCCACCCGGTCCCTCCACTTTGATCACGTCCGCGCCGAGATCGGCCAGGAGCATGGTCGCGTACGGACCGGCCAGAATGCGGGAGAAGTCGGCGACGAGCAGTCCGCTCAGCGGCGGTCGTCGTGTCCCGGTGTCGTCCCGTTCTCCGGTGCTCAAGAATCGCTCCTCGTTCGCTCCTGGACGCCGAGTGTCCGCTTGACGGACGCCCGTCCGACTGAGTCAGTTTCGGATCTCGCTCGGGTGCTGTCAACACCCGGAGGCGGCCGGATTTCCGGCAGTTTAGCTGCCCGATTCTCGTGTGTTACGAGATGCGACCGGATCGGCATGGCTCAACTCTTGACAGGGCGATTGGCCCGACCCACAATTTCGCCACTCGTACCTGTCCACTAGCCGGACAGATGTCCGCCCAACTGCCCATTCCTCTGTACGACGGGAGTCGACCTGCCATGAGTGCTACTGACAGCGGCGTACCCGGTGGCCCGACAGGTGCCGCGGACCGGCCCGTGTTGTTCCGAAACGGACTGGTCCTGACGATGGACGACGCACACACCGTGCTGCCCGCCGGTGACGTGCTCGTGGTGGGAGAGCGGATCGCCGAGGTCGGCGTCGGGCTGACCGCCCCGCCGGGCACCCTCGAAATCGACGCCACCGGCGGCATCCTCATGCCCGGCATGATCGACACTCACCGGCACATGTGGCAGACCGCGATGCGCGGGTACGGCGCCGACTGGACACTGACCCAGTACTTCGTCTGGTACTACCTCGAATCCGGCAAGCTCTTCCGACCCGAGGACGTCTACGCCGGCAACCTGCTCGCCGCGATCGAGGCGATCGACGCCGGGGTCACCACCACCGTCGACTGGTCGCACGGACTCCAGACACCGCAGCACGCGGACGCCGCCGTGGACGCGCTCGAAGCCGTCCCCGGCAGGTTCGTGCTGGCGTACGGCAACATCCAACAGGGCCCGTGGGAGTGGGCCACCAGCCCGGACTTCCGCGACTTCGTCGAACGGCGGCTGCGCGGGCGCGGCGACCTGCTCGGCTTCCAGATGGCCTTCGACGTCACCGGCGATCCGACCTTCCCGGAGAAGGCCGCCTTCGAGGTGGCCCGGGAACTGGGCGTACCGGTCACCACCCACGCCGGTGTCTGGGGCGCCACCAACGACGACGGCCTCCGGCTGATGCACGAGCACGGGTTCATGACGCCCGGCACCGTCTACGTGCACGCCGCCACCCTGACCAACGACTCGTACCACCGGATCGCCGCCACCGGCGGCTCGGTCTCCGTCTCCACCGAGAGCGAGCAGAGCGCCGGCCAGGGCTACCCGCCCACCTGGCAACTGCGCCACCACCAGATCCCGGTCTCGCTCTCCATGGACACCAGCGTCTGGTGGAGCGGTGACCTGTTCAGCGCGATGCGCGCCACCCTCGGCGCGGACCGCTCCCGGGAACACCTGGAGGCACACAGCCGTCAGGAGACCGTCACCCACTGCCACCTCCGTGCCGAGCAGGTCGTCGAGTGGGCGACCCGGGGCGGCAGCCGCGCCCTCGGCCTGGACAACGTCGTGGGGAGCCTGACCGCGGGCAGGAAGGCGGACGTCGTACTGATCAAGAACGACCGGTCGCCGGTGATGTTCCCGATCCTCAACCCGTACGGCCACGTCGCCTTCCAGGCGCAACGCGGCGACGTGCACTCCGTGGTGATCAACGGCCGACTGGTCAAGCACGAGCACCAACTCGTCGGTATCGACCTCGCCAAGGCGCGCCGCGAGGTGGAGCGGACCATCGAACACCTCGTCTCGACGATGGGGGAGGAGGCCTGGACCAAGGGCATGAACCCGGACGTGCCAGAAACAACGGTGCTGGACAATCCGTACACGTACACCGAGTGGGATGCCGGCTCGGCCCAGTGGAAGCATTGATCCGGAGCGGGACGACCGCCCTGAGGTCGTGATCAGTGGAGAGAGTGGGGCAATGGCACGCGAGGCTGGACCTGACTTCATCGAAGCCCTGGCCCGTGGACTCGACGTGCTCAAGAGCTTCCAGCCCGGTCAGCGTGCACTCACCCTGAGTGAGATCGCTGCGGTGACCGGGCTGGCCCGCCCGACCGTACGCCGGATCCTGCTCACCCTCGAAGAGATCGGCTACGTCCGCCCCGTCGACCGTGGGTTCACCCTCACCCCCCGGGTGCTGGAACTCGGCATGACGTACATCAGCTCCTGGAACATGTGGGAGGTCGCGGAGCCACACATGCGGCGGCTGGTCAAGCAGACCAACGAGTCGACCTCGATGGCCCAGCTCGACGGGGGCGACATCGTGTACGTCGCCCGGGTCGCCGTACCGAAGATCGTGACCCTGGCGGTCCACCTCGGCACCCGGTTCCCGGCCCCCGCCACCTCGATGGGCAAGGTCCTGCTCGCCGCGCTCGACCCGGCCGACCTCGCCGCGGTCCTCGCCGAGCCGAGCAGATCCGGCATCACCTCCCGCTGGCAGCCGGACCACGACGAACTCACCCGCACCCTGCGCGAGGTACGGGCGAAGGGCTGGGCCCTGGCCGACCAGGACCTTGCCGCGGGCATCCGGTCGGTGGCGACCGGTGTCCGCGACGGCGACGGCCGGGTGGTCGCCGCCCTCAACGTCACCGTGCACGCGGCCGAAACCAGCGTGGAGCAACTCGTCGAGGAACACCTGCCGAGGCTGCTCCGCGCCGCCGCCGAGATCAGCCGCGACTGGGCACTACTCGGCTCGTTGCCCATCGTCGTGCAGGACGCCGCCTGCGCGCCCCTGCCGCTCAGCGCCAACCTGCCCTGACACCGCCCAGGCGCGGGCAATCCCGGTCGAGTCGGACCGGCGTACGTCCGATGTGGTCGCTTGTTGCTCCCGTCACGACGGTGCCGGCCGTTTCCATCGACTGGCGCGTAACTTCCGGATCGTCGTAGTCTGCCGGCGGCTCGGCGCGGTGCCGGGCTGCTTTAAGGAGGCAACAGGGATGCTGGGACTCGAGAAGAAGCTTTCCAAGGCGTGGGAGGGCAAGAGCGCCCAGGAAATCGCCGACGCGCCGGTCACCGCGATCGAGGGTGTGTCCAAGGGCGACGCCGAGCACCTGCTCCAGGCGTTCGGTATCAAGACCGTGCGGGACTTCGGCACCAACAAATACTTCCGGTGGGCGCAGTCCATCGCGACGCTGGCTGACTGACCTCACCCGGGCCCGACCCAGGGCACCAGGATGACCACACCGGGGCGGTGACCATTGCGGTCACCGCCCCGGTTGGCGTCTCAGCCCCCGGGTCGTCCCGGGGACTCCGTCACGGCTGGAGCCACCACGGGCTCGTGTACGCCACACCCCAGTCGTTGCAGGGGTGCCCGGCCGGACCGGGGCTCGGATTGGCCTGGCTGGGATCGGAGATCCGCAGCACCACCCAGTCGCCGTCCGCCAGGTCCAGCGGGACGGTGAAGCGGGTGACCTGGCCGGCGACCGTGTCGACCACCTCCGGCACCGCCGGCGCGCTGGTGCCGGGGCGCAGCACCTGGATCCGGAGCGGCTTGCCGACCCACTCCGGACCCCGGTCGAGATCCACCTCGAACGCGACGTCACCCCGGACCAGCGGAATCGGGCTGCCCATGCGTACGCCGTTGGCGGTGGCGTCGAGCCGCAGCCCGGAGACCCGGGTGGCGAAGAAGCGGCGTGCCCGGAGCGCGGCCAGCACGTCCTGCCGGGTGTTCTGGGTGACCCAGAGACCGGTCCGGCCCTTCCCCTCCGGGAAGCCCCAGTTCGTGCCGTGTTCGTCGGAGACGCCGGTGAGGCCGGGCCGCCAGCCGGCGTTCAGGCAGGCGGCGAGTGGCGAGGTCTGCCCGCTTCCCCAGCCGTCGAAGAGGTAGTCGTCACCCCGGTTGAACATCTCCAGGCCGATCATCGGCTCGCGTACGCCGGCCGTGAACCGGAAGTTGTCGAACCGTCCGACCTCGCGACCCGGGTGGTTGAACCCGGCGACCCCGCCCGAGCTGGCGATCCAGCTGTAGAGCCGGCTCATGCTCGACGACTGGAGCAGGTCGGTGTAGTTGCCGCTGAACCAGACGTTGACGTGACCGAGCAGCGGGTGGGACCACTCGAAGCCGCGGATCGCGGTGTACTGGCCGGGATCGTCGGCGGCGTCGGCCAGCCGGCCGGTGCGGTCCCACTCGGACCGGGAGAGTCCCTCGATCGAGAAGAGGGTGCTGTGGTCGGTCAGCGCGGCGACGTCCAGTCCGGCGTCGCGCATCGAGGCGAATGCCAGCTCGGGGTCGCCGTCCCCGTCCGACATCGCGGTGTGGTTGTGCAGGTCGGCGTGGACCAGCGTGGTGCCCTGGGTCAGCAGCGAGGTACGCGAGGCGCCGGTGGCCGCCGTGTGGGTCGGCCCGGCGGCGAGTGGGGCGGCTGCCGCGTACGCGGTCCCGGGTGCGGCAGCCAGCATCAGCAGCCCGCCGGCACCGGCCAGGACCGTACGCCGAGGGGTTCCGTCATGACCGTGCCCTGCCTGCGCCGGGTCGTGTCCGGAGTGCGGTTCGTGGGGTGCGGAGTCCGTACCGTCAGCATGGTGGTGAGTCATGCCGGACAGTGCATCGGACGGCCGGCAACAAATCGATAGCCCTGGTTGTCCAGCCGGTTAAGGGCGGTCGATCCTTTGCCCGGTCAACGCCCGGTCGCGGCATCCACCAGCGTGGCGGCGACGTCCCGTGCCGCGCCCGCCGCGGCGAGGTCGTGATCGGTCAGCGCCGCGACCGAGGCGCCGTCGTAGAGGAGCACGAACTGTCGGGCGAGATGATCCGGGTCGGTCGCGCCCGCCTCCCGGGCAAGGTCGCGGAAGAGCGTCCGGAGCCAGGCGCGGGAACTGTCGCAGACCTCACCGGCCCTGCTCCCGGGCGCGAGTTCGGCGCTGGCGTTGACGAACGCGCAGCCACGGAAGTCCGGCTGTGCGATGGCGTCGCCGAGCGCGTCGAAGATCGCGAGCAGGCGCTCGCGTGGCGAGTGCAGGCCCTCCAGCTTGCGTGCCACCCGCGCCTGCCGGGCCTCCTGGCGCCGCGACAGGTACGCCCGGACGAGTTCGTCCTTGCTGCCGTACGCGTTGTAGAGGGTGGCCTTCGCCACCCCGGCGTGCTCGATCACCCGATCGATGCCGACGGAGTGCACGCCCTCGGCGTAGAACAGTTCGTCGGCGGCCATCAGCAGCCGCTCCCTGGGCGACGTCGAGCCGGTGACTTTCGCGGGCATGGCGCCGAGACTACTAGACAGGTCGGCCTACCTGCCACGACGGCCGAATTCCGGGGCCCGTCGCCGGGCGTCACCGCCAACCTGCCGAGCTGTCGTCGCCGACCCGCCGAGGTATCTTCGTCTCGTGCCGTCGGCGGGATCCACCGCCGCTGCCCAGGGCACGCCGGCCGCGCAGAGGAGTTCGGGAGATCGTCGCGTCGAGGGAACCGGAGCGCAAGCTCATCGCCTCCAACAAGAGGGCGCGCCACGACTACGCGATCCTCAAGACGTACGAGGCGGGTGTCGCGTTGCTCGGCACCGAGGTCAAGTCACTGCGGGCCGGACGGGCGTCGCTGGTCGACGCGTTCGCCCAGGAACGTGACGGCGAGATCATGCTCTACGGGCTGCACATCCCGGAGTACGCGTACGGCACCTGGACCAACCACCAGCCGCGCCGGACCAGGAAGCTGCTGCTGCGCCGGGGCGAGATCAACAAGATCCTGGACCAGGTACGTGACCCCGGACTGACCCTGGTGCCGCTCTCGATGTACTTCTCCAACGGGTGGGCGAAGGTCGAACTCGGCCTCGCCCGGGGCAAGCGCACCTACGACAAGCGGCAGGCGCTGGCCGAGCGGGACGCGAATCGCGAGATCGCCCGTGCGATGAGTCGCCACCTGAAGGGCCAGACCCGCCCGAGCCGCTGACCGGTGGGGCGACGTCCGAGTCGGGTCACGCCCCGGTGGTCGCCTCGCCGTGGGTCCGGTCCCCGTAGGCGTACCGGTGCAGCAGCGGCTGCGTGTCGGGCAGGCCGTACCCGCCGACCAGGGAGCTGAAGTTGCCGAACTCCACCCCCTCGTAGTGCCAGCTCCCGGGCGCGTCGGCAAGCACCCGTACCAGCCGCCGCGCGGGGTCGCCGAGGCCGTCGAACGGAACCCCGGCCGGCACCGGGCCGCCCGGAAACGCGTGCCGGAAAGCCTCGCCCGCCACGGTCAGCGCCTCCATCGCGTCGACCTGCGGCAACCGGGACAGGCTGGCGGCAAAAGCCACCTCGGCCCACTCCGGGCCGAGTTGGCGCAGAGCCAGGGTGGCGTACCCGGCGAGGTCGCCCTCCAGGAAGGGGATCTCGTGGTTCGGTCGGCTGCCGCCGCCGGCCCAGCGCGCCAGTTCCGCCGCCACCCGTGGGTCGGCGGCCGGTCCGTGCAGGCGGGCCAGTGCGACGGCGGCACCCCACCGGACCAACGCCCGCTCGTCGTCCAGGGCGGCGGTGGCGAGCCGGGCGCCGCCCTCGGCGCCGATCAGCCCGGCGGCGACCACCGCGACGGCGGCGGTGCCCTCGTCCGGCTCCGCCCCGGTGAGCAGGTCGGCCAGGGCCGCGAGACTCGCCGCCGCCTCGTCCGGCGCGGCGTCGTCCGGAAACCAACCCAGCGTGTACGCCACGACCGTACGTACCCCGGGGTCCTCGTCGCGCAGCAGTGGACGCAGTGACCGCAGCCCGTCCCGCACCGCCTCCCAGGCGGTCAGGGCGGCGTACGCGTCCACCGCGAGCAGATCCGCGCGGGTGCGGTCGAACCGCCCACGTGCCAGCACCTCGGCGCCGCCCTCGGCCCAGGATCGGATCCGGTCGATCCGGATGCCGTCGGGGAGCCGAGCCTCGTCGGAGCCGATCGCTATCCAGGCCACCAGTAGCGCGATGAGCTCACGGTCGGGCGCCTCCGGGTCGGCGACCAGGTCGATCAGGGCCGGTACGGCGTACGCGCTGGCCTGGTAGCGGGTGCCCTGGTGGACCAGGCTGTGCAGGAGTTCGCCGAACGCCTCGTGACGTACGTCCTGGTCGGGGTCGGCGAGCGCGCGTAGGTGCTCCGGTGTGTCCTCGGCGGTGCCGTACGCGTGCTCCAGCGTCGACCAGTCGACCGGCTCGGTGCTCTGCGGCATCGGCTCATCCTGCCATCGGGTTCAGCCTTCGGCGGCGCGGAGCAACTCCCGTACGTCCCGCGTGCGGTGCGGGTGGTCGTGACTGTCCACAAACCACTCGTAGTGGCCGTACCGCCCTTCGTCAAGCAGCCACCGGACCAGCGCGACATCGGGTCCGTCCCCCGGCTCCAGGAGGTGGTACGGGGGCGGGTAGTAGCTGTCTCCGAGCAGGAGCACCCCGGAGTCCGGCACCGCGACGACGGTCGAGTCCTCGGCGTGCCGACCGCCGACGTGCCGTATCTCGACGTCGGTGGTGAGGGTGAGGGTGTCGTCGAACGTGGTGTGCGGGGGCAGGACGACAAAGCCCTCCCAGTCCGGCATCGCTCGGCCTCGGGCGGAGAAGCTGGGGCCGAGCCGGGGGTTGCGTTCCACCTGTTCGCGCAGGTATTGGTGACTCCACGGGCGTCGCGCCTCCTCGGCCAGCAGGCGGGCGCCGGCCCGGTGACCGATGATCTCGACGTCCGGCCACGCACATGCCCCCCACACGTGGTCCCAGTGGTGGTGGGTGTAGACCAGTCGCCGTACGGCCGGCAACCCGGCGGCCTCGATCGCGGCCTGGATCTGCCGTGCGGTCGTCGGAGCGTTGCCGGCGTCGACCAGGATGCTGCCGCTGTCGTCGACGATGACCGCGACCCCGCCCTGGACCTTGTCCTCGTCCTCGTCGTGGGGATACCACCACACCCGCCCGGCGAGATGACGCAACGATTCGCGCACGAGGCGGACGGTAGCACCGGCGGTCGATGCCCTGGTCCAGCCGGAGATCGGCCCAGTCCCGGTGAGGCGGTCAGCCTCGGTTCATGAGTCGGCCGACCGCGGCCATCATCTCGGTCGCCATCTCGTCGGCACGTCCCTCGGCGGCGCCCTCGTGCATGCAGTGCCGGATGTGTCCGTCGAGCAGGCCGAGGGCGACCTTGTCGAGGGCGGCCTGGACGGCGGAGATCTGGGTGAGGACGTCGATGCAGTAGCGGTCCTCGTCCACCATCTTCTCGACGCCGCGTACCTGCCCCTCGACGCGTCGGAGCCGGGACAGGAGTTGGTCCTTGGTGGCGGTGTAACCGCGGGTCGGGGTCGGGGCGGGTGTGGTCATCCATTGACTATAGCTAACCCCCGGGGGGTATGCTGGGGTTCGTTCGCCCGATACCCCCTGGGGGTATCAGTGAGGTGATGTCGAGGAGGCGATGGGAATGCGACCCGACATGGCGTACGAGCCGGGCCGATCGGAGAGCGAGCCGCACCAGGATCACGCCGCGCACCGGGACCAGAACCGGCACCCGACGCACGACGGGCACACCGGGCACGACAAGCACGCCGGGCACGATCCGGAGATGTTCCGGCGGAAGTTCTGGCTGAGCCTGGCGCTCACCGTCCCGATCGTGGTCACCAGCCACATGGTCATGGACTGGTTCGGCTACCAGCTCGACTTTCCCGGCATGTCGTGGATCGGCCCGGTCCTCGGATCGGTGGTCTTCTTCTACGGCGGCTGGCCCTTCCTGGCCGGCGGAATCAGCGAGATCCGGGACCGGGCACCCGGCATGATGCTGCTGATCTCCATGGCGATCACCGTCGCGTACGTGGCCTCGCTCGCCACCACGGCCGGCGCGTTCGACCTCGACTTCTGGTGGGAACTGGCCGCGCTGGTGACCATCATGCTGCTCGGCCACTGGCAGGAGATGAAGGCGATCGGCCAGGCCCGGGGCGCCCTGCACGCCCTCGCCGCGCTCCTGCCCGACGACGCGGAACGGGTCGGCGACGACGGGCGGGTGGAACGCGTGCCGGTGCCGGGGCTGCGCGTGGGCGACCGGGTGCTGGTACGGCCGGGTGCCCGGGTGCCGGCCGACGGGCAGGTCACCGACGGCGGCGCCGAACTGGACGAATCGATGATCACGGGGGAGTCGCGGCCGGTGCGGCGGAACGTCGGCGACCGGGTGGTGGCCGGCACGGTGGCCACCGACTCGTCGATCCGGGTCCGGGTCACGGCCGTCGGCGACGACACCGCGCTGGCCGGGATCCAACGGCTGGTCGCGCAGGCCCAGGCGTCGAGCGGACGGGCACAGGTCCTCGCGGACCGGTTCGCCGCGCTGCTGTTCTACGTCGCGATCTCCGCCGCCGTGTTGACCTTCGCCGCCTGGGCCGCCTTCGGCGACGTCAACGAGGCCGTGGTGCGTACCGTCACGGTGCTGGTGATCGCCTGCCCGCACGCGCTCGGGCTGGCGATCCCGCTGGTGATCGCCCTCTCCACGGCGGTCGCCGCCAAGTCCGGCATCCTGGTCAAGGACCGGCTGGCGTTGGAGCGGATGCGCACCGTGCAGGCGGTGCTCTTCGACAAGACCGGGACCCTGACCCGGGGCGTGCACACGCTCACCGCACTCGCCGCCGCGCCGGGCCACACCGACGACGAGGTGCTCCGCCTCGCCGGGGCGGTCGAGGCCGACAGCGAACATCCGCTGGCCCGCGCGATCACCGCCGCCGCCGCGGAGCGCGGCCTGACCGCCGCCGCGACCGGGTTCCGGTCGCTGACCGGGCGCGGCGTCCGGGCCACCGTCGACGGCTTCGAGTACGCCGTCGGCGGTCCCGCCCTCCTGCGCGAACTGGACGTACAGGTGCCGTCGGAGTTGGCCGCCGAGACCGGTGCCTGGTCGGGGCGGGGTGCCGCCGTGTTGCACCTGGTCCGGACGGGCGGTGCGCAAGCCGAGGTGCTCGGCGCCCTGGGACTGGCCGACGAGATCAGACCCGAGGCCCGGCAGGCGATCGTGCAACTGCGCCAGCAGGGCGTACGGAAGATCGTCATGATCACGGGGGATGCCCGGTCGGTGGCCGACGCGGTCGCCACCGACCTCGGTTTCCGCCCCGGGGTGGACGAGGTCTTCGCCGAGGTCCTCCCGGCGGACAAGGACCGGGCGGTGGCCGACCTCCAGGCCCGGGGACTGCGGGTGGCGATGGTCGGCGACGGGGTCAACGACGCGCCGGCGTTGGCCCGGGCCGACGTCGGCATCGCCATCGGTGCCGGTACGGACGTGGCGATCGAGTCGGCCGGGGTGGTGCTCGCCTCGTCGGACCCGCGCGGGGTGACCGGGGTGATCCGGCTCTCCAAGACCTCCTACCGCAAGATGTTGCAGAACCTGGGCTGGGCCGCCGGCTACAACATCGTCGCGATCCCGCTCGCCGCCGGGGTGCTGGCCTTCGCCGGGCTGACCCTCAGCCCGGCGGTCGGCGCGGTGCTGATGTCCGCCTCCACCATCGTGGTCGCCCTCAACGCCCAGTTGCTGCGCGCGGTCCGGCTCGCACCCGAGCGGCAGTAGAAGCGGACGCAGGGCCCCGGCACTCGCCGGGGCCCTGCCGATCCGGTGGCGGTTATCCGCCGAGTCCCGGGATGTCCACGACCTTCGCACCCGACGGCGGCGCGAACAGCGCCTCGTCGACGCTCTCCGAGTACTTCACCAGTTCCAGCGCACCGTGCGCGCCGGTGTTCGAGTTCCCGGAGAACGAGGCCAGTACGCCGGACTCGGTGACGCAGACCGAGAAGTCCTGGAGCAGTTCCTCGGTGCCGCCCTGGGGGTCGGAGATTCCGGTGACGTCCGCGCAGAGCGAGTCCTGCCCGGCGATCTTCTTCTCCGAGGTGTCCACGTCGGTGTTCGGCACGATCGCGGCGGCGGCCACCAGGCCGAGGGCGAGTTCCGGGGTGACGAACGCCGGACCGGCTACTCCGGCGACCGCGGCGGCGTCCGGTCCGGCCGAGGCAGCGGCGTTGTTCGGGGTTCGTTGGCATTCGCCGTCGTCGCAAATGATCATGCTTTCGGTCGTACTGATCAGGCGGTTGTCGCCGTTGCTCAACGCCGACCTGGGCGGTTGCTGGGCGAGGGTGATCGTGCCCCCCTCGGCGCCGACGATCGTGTAGTCGGCGGTGTAGGTCAGTTCGGCAGCCTTGCCGAGCCGGTCGGCGAACCCGGACAGGGTGCCCGCGGTGTCGACGGCGTTCTGGACGGTGCTGATGACGCCGCAGCCGGCCCCGAGCAAGACAACGGCAGTGAGGCTGACGAGCAGGCCGGCGACGCGGCCACGAGACGAGGTCATGCCGATGACTCTGCGGCCCACGGCGCCCACCGAACCGGGGCGCGACCGTACCCGGCACGAATCCGGGAGAACCACCGGGTCGACCGGGCGAACCACCGCCACCGTCTCCCGGTGCGGCACGGCACCGGGCCGCCCCCAGCGACACCGCCCCGAGGCCCCGGCCGGTCTCATCAGCCGTAATTGCGTTGAGTGATCCCGGATTTCCGGCCAGTCTGGAGGCCCTCCACCGCCTACGCCCGGGAGCCTCGATGCGCCTGCTCCGCGATCTGTGGGCCACCTCACCGCGCCGGGTAGCGGCCGTGGCCTGCCTCATCGTGCTCGGCGCCGTCGGGCAGGCCAGCGCGTCGGCGCTGGCCGGGCCGGTCCTGCTGGGCCGCTCGGCGGCACTCTTCGCCGTGCTCGCCGCCGCGCTGGTCGTCGCGGTCCTCAGCGACCTGGTGGTGGGACTCGTCGCCGCAGGGCTGACCGCCGACTGGGCGGCCGACGTACGCCGCCGGCTCTGCCGGGTCGCGCTCGGACAGGACCTGCCGAGACTGGAGACCACACCCGTCGGCGAACTGCTCGACCGGATCGACGGCGACGTCTACCAGGTCGCCTCCGAACTGCGCGGCAGCGGTGTCAGGATCGCCCAGATGCTCTCCGTCGGGCTGCTCTCGATCGTGGTCGCGATCGGCGTCTGGTGGCCGGCGGGACTGGTGATGCTGGTGCTCGCCGCGCTGCTGGCGTTCGGGCTGAGCGCCCCGACCCAGCGGATCGGGCCAGCCCGGATGCACGAGGAGGAAGCCTGGTCCGACCTGGCCGCCGTGATGGAGGAGTCGATCCACGGCCAGGACGACATCCGGACCAGCCTGGCCCGACCGTACGTGCTGCGGGCCTTCGCCCAACGTGCCAGCGAGGTGCTGGCCCGGGCGCGGGTGGTGTGGGGCATGTCGGCCCAGGTCGCCACCATCGCGGTCGGAGTGACCCGGGCCGGCATCGCCGCTGTGGTGCTCGGCGGGGTCTGGGCGCTCGCCACCGACCGGGTCGACGGTGCCCGACTCACCGCCGTCTGGCTGCTCGCCCTCGCCTTCGGCGCGACCATCGAGCATGTCAGCCGGATGGTGCCCGAGTTGCAGTACGCCCTCGGCGCCTGGGGACGCGTGCAGTTGCTGCGCGATTCGCCGCAGGAGCCCACCGGAGGCGCCGCCCCGACCGACGGTGACCTGGAGATACGCGGCCTCACGTTCGGCTACGGCAGCACCGCCGCCGACGGCGAGCAGCGGAGTGCGCTCCGGAACGTACAGCTCAGTTTCGTCCGGGGACACTCGTACGCCCTGATCGGGCGGACCGGCTCGGGCAAGTCGACGCTGGCCAAGGTGCTCACGCGGGCGGTGGACGTACCCCGTGGAACCGTCTTCCTGGGCGGGACCGACCTGCTCGACCTCGACATCGAGGGCCTGCGCCGGTGGATCGGGGTGGTCCCGCAGCGGACCGAGATCCTGGCCGGGACGCTCGCCGAGAACGTCGCCCTGTTCGACCCCGAGCTACGTGAACAAGCCACGCGGGCGCTGCACGAACTCGGCCTGACCGACTGGGTGGCCGACCTGCCCGACGGGATCGAGACCAAGCTCGGTGAGGGCGGCTACGTCCTCTCCGCCGGCCAGGAGCAACTCGTCGCGTTCGCCCGGATCCTGGTTCGTGACCCGCACGTGGTGATCCTCGACGAGGCCACCGCCCGGATGGACCCGGTCACCGAGGCCCGCGTACAGGCCGCCACCGAGCGACTGCTCCAGGATCGGATCGGCATCGTCATCGCGCACCGCCTCTCGTCGGTCCGGCGCTGCGACGACGTGGTCGTACTCGCCGACGGCGAGGTGCTTGAGGCGGGGCCGCTCCGGGCGTCGCAACGGTTCGCCCGGTTGCTGGCGAGCGGTCAGGCCGCGGTGCACGCCGAACCGGCCCGCCGGGTCGAGCGCCCGGTCGGGGTCGGTGCCGGGGTCGGCGCGAGCAGTGCCCTGGCCCGTACCGATCCGGAACTCGACGCCTGGCCGCTCGGGGAGGATCTCGGGGCGGAGACCGTACCGGCGCCGACGGACCGGGAGGTCGCGGACCACCCGCCGATCCAGGTGGTACGGGAGCGACTCGCCGCCGCGCCGAAGGCCGACCCGCCGCCGTTGCCGGAGCCGGCGCCGGCCCGGACGCTGCGGGAGATCTTCCGACTCGCCGCCAACGACCCCCGTTTCGGGCTCGGTGCGCTCCTGCTGTTCGTGTTCATGGTGCTGCTCGGCCTGGACGGCGCGATCATGCCGTGGCTCTGGGCAGACCTGGTGGACGGACTCGGCGATCCGCTCTGGCCGGCCGTCGGGGTCGTGGCCGGGTTGCTGCTCACCGTGCCGATGTCGTACTACACCGCGCGGTGGTTCCCGGAGTGGTGGGTCCGACAGATGCTGCGGATCGGCCTGCGACTCGTGCACGGCCAGACCGGACCACGGCGGGTCAGCGCGCACACCCCGGCCGAGGTCGTCGCCCAGGGCGGCGACACCGAGCGGGTGGTGATGCTGGCGGACAACCTGCTCGACCAGGCGGCCTGCTTCGTACTGCTGATCTCGATGACGGTGGTCTCGGGGACGCTGGTGCCGGCCCTCTTCTTCGGCGGCACGATGCTCGTCTCCGGGCTGGCCGCCGCCCTGTTCGGGCCGCTGCTGGAACGTTCCGCGCGTAAGACGGTCGCGGCCCGCGCCGCCTTCGCCACCGCGCTGGTGTCGTCGCTGTCGGCGGCGCGGACGGTGAAGCTCGCCGGCGCGAGCGAGCCGGTCCTGGCCCACCTGGCCCGGCTCGACGTCGTCCGCAGCGACCGGCAGCGGCGGGAGATCTCCACCATGGTCTGGGCCAGGTCGACCCCGTCGATGATCGGTGGCCTGCTGCCGATCGCGGCCTGGGCGCTCTACCTCTCCGGCTCACTGTCGTCGGGCGCGACCCTGGTGGCGGTCTCCACCCTGGGTGCCGCGCGGTGGTTCGCCTGGACCACAGCCTCCCTGGTCTCGCAGATCCCCTCGGCCCAGGTCTGGACCCGTCGTACGGTGGCGATGAGCGGGGTCGGCGTGTACTCGGCCGCCGTGCCGGGCGTGGACATCTCGGCCGGAACAGCGCCCGCTCCGGTGGCGCCGCCGCGCCATCCGCTGCGCCGGCTGGACCTGGTCGGTTTCACCGCTGTCCACGAGGACGGCACCGTCGGTGTCCGCGACGTCGACCTGACCGTCGAAACCGGACAACTGGTGCTGGTCGTCGGTCCGGTGGGTGCGGGCAAGTCGTCGCTGCTGCGTGCGCTGGCCGGGATCGTCCACCACACCGGGGCGCTGCGCTGGAACGGGCAACCGGTCACCGAGCCCGAGCACTTCCTCCGCCCGAACCAGGTCGGGTACGTCGCACAACTGCCCCGGGTGCTCTCCGGTACGGTCGCCGACAACATCCGGCTCGGCCACGAGGTCGACGCGGCCGGTGCGGTCTCCACCGCCCAGTTGGAGCACGACCTGGCCGCGGTCGGGGGTGGGCTCGGGCTGCTGATCGGACACAAGGGAACCCGGCTCTCCGGCGGTCAGCTCCAGCGGCTCGCCCTGGCCCGGGCGCTGGCACCGCGTACGGAGTTGCTGATCGCCGACGACGTCTCGTCCGCCCTGGACGTCACCACCGAACTGGAACTCTGGCGGGCACTGCGCGGACACGGCGTGACCGTCGTCGGGTCGACGTCGAAGCGCGCCGCGTTGGCCCAGGCCGATCTGGTCGTGGTGCTGATCGAGGGTGCGGCCGTGGCCCAGGGCACCTGGCGGGACCTCGAAACCCACTGGGGCCACCTAGCGGGGTAAGGAAGGGCCCCTTGTTATCGCTTTTTGTATAACAAGGGGCCCTTCCTAACACGCGTCGGCGGGTGCGGCGCGGGGGCGGGACGGTGGGGTCAGCGCCGGTCGACGGTGAGGGTGGAGACACCGGCGGTGGCGTCGATGTCGTACCGGTCGGTGGCGCCTGCCCAGGCTGGCGGAGTGATGACCGTGCCACCGGCCACCCCGGTACGGCTGGCGCCGTCCACGGTCACGGTGCCCGCCCCGCCGCCGGCCCGGACCCGTACGGGTGCGTCGCCGGTGAGGTGGACCAGCAACTGACTCGCCCCGCCGCTCATCACCACCCGCACGGTGCCACCCGGCGGCGGCAGGGTCACCTCGGCGCGATTCGTGCCGGCGCTGAACTCGACCTCGGCGATCCGTCCGCCGCTCAGGTCGACCGTCTCCTCGCCCGCGCCGCCGCCGAGCCGGACGTGCCACCGGACCGCGTCGCTCAGCACGATGCTCACCACCGCCGGGCCGCCGCGTCCCGTACCGGCCAAGCCTGCCAGCACGGTGTCACCATCGACGTGAACCGAGGGCCTCACCCTGGCGTCGGGTCCGGTGGAGATCCGGTAGAGGTCGTCGCCGAGGTCGGCGGCGCGTACGCGTACCACGTCGGACCCGTTGACCAGGTCGAGGGTGGCCTCCCGCCGGCCGTCGGCGGCCCCGATGACCGTGTGGTCGTCCTCCCGGTCGGGCGAGGTCGGGCAGGCGACGCCGGGCCGCTCGCCGCGTTCGTCGCCTCGGCAGTCGTGCCCGCCCCGCCCGTCATGCCAACCGCAGGCGGAGAGGAGCATGGCGGTGGACAGCAGGGCAGCCGCCGATCGCGGAACCCTGGTCGTGGTACGGCTCACCATCGTCGCCTCCTCGGTACGGATCGTGCTGGGGATGTCGAGGCGACTACTACCCCACAGCCCGCCGCGACCATGCCGGTTGAGGGTTGGCGTCTTGCGGGTCGGTTGTCTCGGTCAGCGCGGAGGGCGGGGGGACCGCCGACCGGTGACCAGTATCGCGACCACGGCGATGGTGCCGACGACCAGCAGGCCGATACCGATGCCGATGATCAGCCGGGCGATGCCGACCATCTCCTCCTGTTCCGGAGTTGCCGCCTCGGCGGCTGGGGCGGTCGCGCTCGCAGTCGCCTCGCCCGGCGCGGACGTACCCGTGGCCGGTGGTTCGTTGA
This sequence comes from Micromonospora sp. NPDC050417, assembly GCF_044458865.1. NCBI lineage: Bacteria > Bacillati > Actinomycetota > Actinomycetes > Micromonosporales > Micromonosporaceae > Micromonospora > Micromonospora sp. NPDC050417. The sequence goes on along the minus strand of NZ_JBITIH010000008.1, from coordinate 238,975 downwards.
CGCCTGCGCTCGGCGCGGATCTGGCGGTCGGGGTGTAGCGGAGGATGGTCGCGGTCGTGGAGGAGGGCTGGTCGACGGTTTCGGAGACGGTCAGGAAGGAGTTGCCGTCCCGGCTGTACGTGATCGACTCGCCCTGGGGCTCGTCCGGCAGGGGGGTGATCCGGGGTGTGCCGGTGGTGACCGCCTCGGCGACCTTGCCGTCGGTCACGTCGAACTCGATCGCGTCGGCGTACGTGCGAAGCACCACCCGGCTGCCGTCCGGTGCGGTGGCGCCGCCGGTGACCACCAGGCGGCCCAGCGCGGACCACGGATTGCTGGTACGGGTCAGCGGAAGGTTGAACTGCCCGACCTTGCGCAGCGGTACGGTCGCGCCCGCGCTCGGTGGCTGCTCGGGCGCGTACAGCCGGGGGAGGCCGGGGTCCTTGGTCACGATGATCGGCGTGCCGTCGCCGTCGAGCAGCAGTGCCTCGGCGTCGTGTGGACCGTCGGGGTACGAGAACCGGTACGGCACGGGAGACTTCGCCCCGCTGGCGAGTCGCCAGAATCCGACGGTTGTCCGGTCCCGGTCGTTGTCGCCGATGTCGGCGATCCAGATCGTCCCGTCGCGGGCGACCGCCATGTCCTCGGTGTCCCGGGGGAGGCTCGGGTAGGAGACCGTCCGGGTGACCCGGCACCGCTGGTCGAGGAAGAAGATTTTCCGGCGGCTCTCCAGGTCGGTGCTGTCGTTGACCGCGACGAAACCCTCGTCGGTCGTGGCCAGACCGGAGATCTCGACCAGTCGTTCGTCGCTGATCGTGCAGACCTCGGTCGGCGCGACCCGCGTCACCGTCGCCAGTGCCGCTGTCGACGTCTCCGCCCGCTGGTGCGGTGGTGCGGCGAACGACGCGGTGGCCGTGCTGCCGAGCAGTGCCGCTACCAGGATTCCGACGCGCAACATCGCGCAAGTCTGTCATCTGGCACGGGTACGTCCGTGGGGGCGGCGTTCCCCACCCGCGCCGCCCCCACGGACGTCACGCCGCTCCCACGGACGTCACGCCGCTCCCACGGACGTCACGCCGCCCCCCATTGACGTCACCGGCCGCTACTTCTTCGCGAGGAAGCCGAGCAGCGCGTCGTTGACCTCGTCGGCGTGGGTCCAGAGCAGGCCGTGTGGCGCCCCGTCCACCTCGACGTACTCGGCCTGCGGCAGCAGTTCGCGGAATGGGCGGGCGGTCGCGTCGATCGGCAGGATGTTGTCGGCGGTGCCGTGCAGGATGAGCGTGGGTACGTCGATCCGGGGGATGTCGGCCCGGAAGTCGGTGACCCAGGTCGGCACGGCGGCGCTGGACGCGAACCAGGAGGCTCCGGCGGCGACGTTGAGGCTGTTGTGCAGCGCTTCCTCGGAGAGCCGGGTGCCGAGGTTCTCGTCGGTGTTGTAGAAGCTCCGGTAGAAGTCCGCGAAGTACGCGTACCGGTCGGCGGTGACGGCGGCGAGGATGCCGTCGAAGACCTCCTGTGGCACACCGGTCGGATTGTCGTCGGTCTTGAGCAGGAACGGCTCCAGCGAGGCGAGGAACGCCGCCTTGGCGATCCGACCGGAGCCGTACGTCCCCAGGTAGCGGCCGACCTCGCCGGTGCCCATGGAGAAACCGACCAGGACCACGTCGGTGAGGTCCAGTGTGTCGAGTACGACCTTCAGATCGGCGGCGAAGGTGTCGTAGTCGTAGCCGACGGTGGGTTGGCTGGAGCGACCGAAGCCACGGCGGTCGTAGGTGATGACCCGGTAGCCGGCCTTGAGCAGCGCCGCGCTCTGCTTCTCCCACGAGTGCCCGTCGAGGGGGTAGCCGTGGATGAGTACGACCGGCTGACCCGTGCCGTGGTCCTCGTAGTAGAGGTCGATGGTGGCGCTGTTCTCGGTACCGACGGTGATGAAGGGCATCTCTGCCTCCGGTAAATCGTGGAGAACGGTCGTTCTCGCCTCGTGTAGTAGCCTAGATAACGATCGTTCTCGGCGCACTACCCGGACCGCCATCGGTGGGGTGAGAGGTGTCACGGGTCGATCCGACGGAGGTGGGAATAGTGGCCGCAGCGAGCCCCGTACTCGACGACGACGCCGTACGCGCCAGGGTGCTGGCCGCGGCGGACCGGCTCTACTACTCCCTCGGCATCCAGGCCGTCGGGATGGACGCGCTGCGTGCCGAGGCCGGCGTGTCACTCAAGCGGATCTACCGGCTCTTCCCGTCCAAGGAGTCGATCGTCGAACAGGTTCTGGCGGGCCGGCACGAGACGTGGAACGCGCTGGTCGAGCGGGCGGTCCAGGTGGACGACCCACGGCAGCGCCTGCTCGCCATCTACGACATGTTGTCCCGCTGGTTCGACCAGGACGACTTTCGTGGGTGCGTCTTCATCAACTCCTTCGGCGAACTCGGCGCCACCACGCCCCGGATCGCGGAGATCGCCCGAGGGCACAAGGCGGAGTTCCAGGAGCGACTGGCCAGGATCGTCGCCGAGGCCGGGGGACCGGACTGGCTCGCACCGCAGTTGGCGATCCTCGCCGAGGGAGCGCAGACGACGGCCGCCATCGCGGGGACGAACGAGGCAGCCGGGCAGGCGCGGCAGGCGGCGGAGATCCTGATCAGCGTGGCTCTGGGCGAACGACCCGGCACCCTCACCGGGCGGTAGGGGCCCGTCGGCGTCGAATCGCGGTTGCCCCGTTCGAGCAACAGGTAGCGAGCCGGTACGGAACGGCCCGCCTTCGCCGAACGGGAGGGACGATGGTCCTGACCACGAAGAGGAGTGCCACCATGCGTTATCTCGCGCTGCTTCGAGCCGCCAAGCCGGACACTCCCGTACCGCCGGAGCTGATGGCCGCGATCACCAAGCTCGGTGAGGAGGCAACCAACTCGGGCAGTCTGCTCGACACCGCCGGGCTGGCTCCGAGCACGGCCGGCGCGCGGGTCACCGTCTCGGCCGGGAACCTGAGCGTGACCGACGGGCCGTTCGCCGAGGCGAAGGAAGTGATCAGCTACGCGCTCTACGAGGTGCGGACCAGGGCGGAAGCGGTCGAGTGGACCTCGCGGTTCATGACGGTGCACCGGGATCTCTGGCCCGGCTGGGAGGGGGAGGCCGAAGTCCTGAAGGTGTACGGCCCGGAGGACTTCGCGCCTGCGCGGGAGCAGTAGCGCGATGGTGTTGGATCGGTGGTCGTGACGGTCACCGATCCACCACCCGGCCCTGCCGTGGAGGCTGCCCGCAGGGCTGATGGCGACCGCGAAACACCGGGCGGTCGACCTGCTGCGGCGGCAACGGACGTACGCGACCAAACTCGATCTGCTCGGCCGTGAGGTGGAGATCCGCCAGGAGTACGCCGAGGCGGAGCTGGACGACGCACTCGACGACCACATCGGCGACGACCTGTTGCGGCTGATCTTCACGGCGGCGCACCCGGTGCTGCCGGTCGAGGCGAGGGTGGCCCTGACCCTGCGGCTGCTGGGCGGCCTCTCCGCCGGCGAGATCGCGCGTGCGGGCAACTCGGGACCGGGCGGATGACCCGGCCGGAGCGGTGCGGGGAGGTCAGAAGGTCAGTTGGCCGACGTGGCTCTCGGCGAACTCCTCCACCATCTTGTCGCAGAACGCCGGCAGGTCGTCGGGGCTGCGGCTGGTCACCAGACCGTCGTCGACCTGGACCTGCCGGTCGACCCAGAGACCGCCCGCGTTGTCGATGTCCGTACGCAGGCTGGGGTACGAGGTGACGGTCCGACCATCGACCATGCCGGTCTCGACGAGTGACCACGGGCCGTGACAGATCGCCGCCACCGGCTTGTCCTGGTCGAAGAACGCCCGGACGAACGCCATCGCGGTCGCGTTCACCCGGAGGCGGTCCGGGTTGATCGTCCCGCCTGGCAGCACCAGGCCGTCGTAGTCGGCCGGATCGGCCTCGGCCACGGTGCGATCGACCGCGTGCCGACCGGCGACGTTCAGGTCGTGGTTCATGGCCTGGATCTCGCCGGGCGCGAGTGAGATCAGGTACACCTCGGCGCCCGCTCGTTCCGCGACGGCTCGCGGCTGGAGGTATTCCACCTCCTCGACACCGTCCGTGGCGAGGAACGCGATTCTCTTGCCCTGCAACGGCTTCTGCTTCTTTGCCATGAGAGGGGCCTCCTTGACGGCGCCGCACAAAGGCGGCGCGGGCGGCGCGCGGGGCTCGTTCCCCATCGCGTTCCCGGTGCTGGAACGCACAAACGATCGCCTTGCAGGTCGTCTGGTTGCGACTTTTTCCTACGGGTATCCAGCGCCCGTGAGCGGCCAGTTGGGTGATATCGGCACCAGGTCGGATACCAGCCGCGCCGAGGGTTTCAGCGACGCGGTCCTCGCGATCGTCATCACGTTGCTCGTGCTGGATCTCCGGGTACCGGACGTCGAGCCCGGCCGGTTGCTTTCCGGGCTGCTGGACCAATGGCCCGCCTATGGCGCGTACGTGTCGTCGTACCTGTACGTCGCCGTCGTCTGGTTGAACCACAAGGCCGTGTTCAGTCGCATTCGGCAGGCCGATCGCGGTCTGCACTGGGCGAACCTGTTCGTCCTGTTCACCGCGGCGCTGCTGCCGTTTCCGACGGCCGTCGTCTCACGCGCGCTACAGGAGGAGAACTCGGCGGACCAGCGTGCCGCCATCGCCTTCTACGCCGCGGTCGGCGCGCTGCTCTGTTGCAGTTGGTTGGTGTTCTTCCAATACCTGACGAAGCATCGAGATCTGGTCGAGGAGGGGGTGCACGACAGGTTCTTTCCGGTCGAACGGGTCCGGGCCCTGGTCGGGGTCATTTTCTATGTCGCGGGTGGCGTCGTCGGATACCTGGTCGTGCCGCTCGTCGGCCTGGTGATCTTCATCGTGTTGCCCCTGTTCTACGGCATCACCAGCGTCGGCCTGTACTACGCGTCGCCCGTCGCGCGCCGGGTCTCCGACCGACACGGCTAGTCGACGGTGACGTGCGACCGGGATCTACCGGGGCCGTGTCGGCCGTGTCGGGCGGGTTGCGATCGCGACCCGCCGGGGGCGTACGCACGGTTGGGTGACCCCGTCGCCGAGCCGCTCCGACCAGCCCACGCCGCTGGCTACGTTGCCCGGGTGAACCAGAACCGACGACCCGCACGGACCATGGCGTTTGCCGGTCTGCTCTTCGGCCGCCTCGCCATTCTCGTCCTGACGACCCTGGTTGCCGTCACCGCGATGCCGGCGCCGGCGCGTTCCGGTGCGACCGCGCGCCCCGACGACGGTGTGGGCGTACCGGATGGTTCTGCCGGCGCACCGGCCCGGACCCGGCTCGCGTGGCTCGCCACGACGAACGCCATCTTCGCCGTCGACGCGGCCGAACGGATCGTGCGGTACCGGGGCTGCGACGGTGACACCGGCCGCGTTCTCGATCAGGGCATGCTGGTCTCCGAGGGGGTCGCCAGCGGACGGGTGACGGTCGGCGAGGTCAGTTACGCCTACCGGGTGCCGCTGCGCGGCCGGACCGAGGGAACGGTCGAGATCAGCCGTCCGGGTCGGGAACCCGAGGTGCTCACCGGCGAGGTGGTGACGAACCCGCAACCGCCGGTCGACCGCGAGCGCGGCGCGAGGTTGCTGCCGCTGACCGAACGCCTACGGGAGATCGTGGCCGCCTCACCGAACCCGACCGGCGTCGCCGTACGTGATCTCTCAGGCCGGTACGGCGACCAGCAGATCGAGGTCAACGGCACCTTCCGTCCCAAGGCGGCGAGTGTCATCAAGCTCTGGATCCTGACCGAGTTGCTGCGGGAGGTCGACTGCGGGTGGCAGCGGCTCGACGACGGTGTGCTGGTCGAGCCGAAGGATGTGGTGGGCGGCAGCGGGCAGCTCCAGTACGAGACGTTTCCTCAGGTGGTGACGCTGTACCGGTTGGCCCGCTACATGATCATCTACAGCGACAACACGGCCGCGAACGTGTTGATCAACTATCTCAACGGGTTCGTACGGGTGAACGCGCTGATCGACACGATGCTGCTGAAGCAGACCGCGTTGAACCGCCGGATGCTCGACACGGCCGCCGCCGCGCGGGGCGAGGAGAACTACCTCACCGCCGACGACGTGGTCAGCCTGCTCGGCGCGGTCTGGGACGGGAACATTCTCTCGCCGGTGTCCCGGGCACTGATGATCTCGTTCATGCTCGAACAGACCATCAACACGAAGATCCCGGCCGCGTTGCCGCCCGGCGTGCCGGTCGCGCACAAGACCGGTGAACTGCCGGACGCCTCGCACGACGTCGGTTACCTGTTGATCCCGCACTCGGAGGTCGCGGTCGCGTTCGTCACCTCCGGGCCCGAGGCCACTGGCGCGGAGACCGTACGTCAACTGGCCCGCGCGGTCTACGACTACCTCGTACCCCCGGCCGTCACCGGCTTCGGTCCCGCCCCGACCCCTAACTGACCCCCGCCCTCGTTAGGAAGGGGCCCTTCCTCTACCGAAAGCGATAACAAGGGGCCCTTCCTTTCAGTGGGGAGTTTGGCAATTTATGCGGCAAACGTCCGTTTAGCTGGTTAGCGTGACACTGGCGTCACCACAGCTACACGGGGGGTTTCACATGCACGGACGGCACACGGGCCACATCGTCGCCCCACTGCCCGCTGCCTTCGGGCGTCGATCGCAGGCGCTGGAAGGCTGAGGACCAGGATGCGCGGCAGCGGTTCGACCTCGGCGGAGGTCATGGTTCTGATTGGCACCCGGCCGGAGGGGGTGAAGACAGCCCCACTGGTACGTCAGTTGCGGCTGGACACCCGTTTCACCGCCACCGTGGTGGACACCGGTCAGCACCCCGGCCGGGTCGGAGAGGCACTGGCACCCTTCGGCCTCACCGCCGAGGTGACGCTCGAACCCGTACGGCACACGGGATCTCTGGCCGAACTCGCCGCCGCGCTCGTTACGGCGACCGACGCGGTGCTCGCCGAGCACCGTCCCGCCGCTGTCGTGGTCCAGGGCGGCACCCTGACCGCGCTGGTCGGCGGAGTGGTCGCCTTCTGGCATCACCTACCGGTGGTGCACCTGGAGGCCGGTCTGCGTACGCACGACCTGGACCGGCCCTTCCCCGAGGAGGGGGGGCGCGGGCCGGGGGGGGGGGGCGGCCCCCCCCCCCCGGGCCCGCCCCCTCCCCCGCGGGGCCCACCGGGCCCTGGGGGGCCGGGCCCGCCGCCCTCCACCTGGCACCCACCCCGACCGCGCACCGGCACCTGCTCGACGAGGGGGTGCCGGAGGACCGGATCGTGGTCACCGGAAACACCGTGGTCGACGCGCTGCACCACCTGATCGACCACGGCCTGGCCCAGCCGCCCCGCTGGATCGACCCGACCCGGCGGCTGATCGTGGCCACCCTGCACCGGCGGGAGAACTGGGGCGGCGGGGTCTTCGGTGTCTGCGCCGGCCTGCGGCACCTGGCCCGCCGCCACCCCGACGCCCAGATCGTCATGGTCACCCACCCGAACCCGACGCTCGGCGCGGAGGTGACCGCCCAACTGGGACGGACTCCCGGCATCCGGCTCACCCCACCGCTGCCGTACCCGGAGATGATCGGCCTGCTGAGCGTCGCGGATCTGGTGATCACCGATTCCGGCGGCCTGCAGGAGGAGGCCGGCACGCTCGGCGTACCGGTGCTGGTCACCCGGGAGACGACCGAGCGCCCCGAGATCATCAGCTCCGGCTACGGCACCCTGGTCGGCACCGACCCGGAACGGATCGTCTCCGCCGCGGCGGAGGAACTCGCCGTACGCTCGCTCGTCGAACGTACGTCCGCCTTCGGCGACGGGCAGGCCAGCGTACGCGCTGCCGCGGCCATCGCCGACCTGCTCACCCTGCCGACGAAACCGGCCGAACCGACCCGGCTACCCGTACCGGTGGCTCCGGTGGCTCCGGCGTTGAAGAACGTCCCGCTCCGCGTCGCGTAGTTCGTCCCCTCTGACGCGGCTGGGGCGATGGGGGAGTTATCCGAGGCCGGAAGCGGGGAATGCGGGGGCGTCGGAGGGGGACGTACGTGTCGCTGGCTGGAGGTACGGTCTACAACGCCCGCGAGCACGGCCTCAGGGGTGACGGTGTCACCAACGACCAGCCGGCGCTCCAGGCGTTGGTCGACGCGCTCGGCGACGCGTACGTGGCGGACGGTCAGCCGAGGGTCGTCCACTGCCCACCCGGCACCTATTCGATCCGGGACGCCGGCACCGTGTGGCGCAGCGGGATCTCGCTGATCGGCGCCGGGATCGGAGCCACCAGGTTCGTCCTCAGCAACGAGGGGAACCGGGTCGACCCGACACCGCTGGCCTACTTCACCACCGTGCAGCACGGCGCGAGCCGGGACAACTGCATCACCGACGCCACCTTCGCCAGCTTCGAGATCGACGGGTCCGGTGTGAAACTGGCCCGCTACGACTACCTGGCCAAGGGCCTCGGCCTGCAGTACGTACAGCGCGGGCGGTTCCGCGACCTCTACATCCACGACACCGCCGCGACCGGTCTCGGCTGCGACTTCCTCCAGGACACGATGGTGGAGGCGGTGCACGTGCTGCGCTGCGGTCGGCTCGACACCGGGCAGCAGATGGGCGGCGCCGGCATCGGCATCGGCATCGGCGGCTGGGGGGAGAGCGAGCGACTGACCGTCGCCAACTGCACCGCGGTCGGCAACGGCACCAACGGCATATTCCTGGAGTTGCAGAAGCCGGACTGGGTGCCGCCGCGCGGAATTCGGATCGTCGGGTGCCACGTCGAGGACAACCGTTTCGGCATTTCCGACTGGGGGGCGGAGGGCCTGATCGTCAGCGCCTGCACCATGATCGGCAACCACGAGGCCGGGTTCGACGTCTCCGCCCAGGGCACGTCCGGGGTCGCCGGACGGGGCGGCATCGTGGCCGACTGTGTCATCGACGCGAACATCATCGACGGGATGAGTATCGGCAACACCCCGGGACGGTACGTCGTCAGGGGAAACCGGATCAGCCGCAACGGCCGGTACGGCTACTGCGAGCACAATCTCGCCCGGAACCCGATCCCGGGCCGCGAGGTCGTACTGGACGGGAACGAGATCTGGGAGAACGGGCTCGACGGAATCCGGATCGACGCCGGACTGACCGACGGCGCCATCGTCAACAACCGGATCCGGGACAACGGCCGGCGTTCGGCCGGCGCTGACAGCGCGGCGGGGGAGACGGTCAGCTACACCCCTACCTCCGTGCGGGACACCGGCGCCGACTGGCCCGTCGACGGGCACCGGGGCAAGGTTGTGCGGATTGGTCACCGGACCGCCGTCGTGGCGACCAACACCCGCACCGAACTGTTGCTCGCACCGGTCCGGCCCGGTGCCACCACCGCCTGGACCGGAGGTACGCCCCCGGCGGGCGAGCGTTACGAACTGCCGGACGCGCCGATCCGGCGGGCCGGCATCACCCTCGCCTCGACCACCTCGGATCTCACCCTGCGCCACAACCGGGTCTGGGACAGTCAGGAACGGAAGACCCAGACGCACGGGCTGTTGGTCACCGGCGAGGGCCCGCACGGCTCGGCCGACATCCAGGACAACGATTTCGCCTGCAACGCCGTCGCCGCCACCCGGATCGAGACTCCGGAGTTCGCCTGACCGGGTGCCGCACGCCGAACGGGTGGCTGCCCGGGTACACGGACAACCACCCGTTCGGTATCAGGTGCGGGGCGGGTGGTTACGGGGTGGTGCTGCCGAACTCGACCCAGTTCAGGTTCACCAGGCCGGTGGTCGGACCACCGGCGACCGGGGTGAACACCAGGTAGAGCCGTTGGGTGCCGGCGGGGTGGTTCACCGGCACCGACTGGCTCGCGTACGCGCCGTTGCCGCTGGTGGCGTTCAACGTGGCGGTGGCGACCAGGGCACCGGTCGGCGAGCCGACCCGAAGTTCCACGTTGGCGCGCGGTTGCCCGACCGTGGTCGCGGAACCGCCCGAGTAGCGGAACGTCACCGTGCTGACGCCAGCGAAGTTGATCGGCTCGAACGCGATGTGGTCACCGGCGTCGATGCCGCCAACCTGCGATCCGCCACCGGTGTCGGTGCTGGCCGCGATCGTCACGCCCTGCTGGACCTGGGCGTGCTCGGCCTGCTGCCGCCGTACCTGGATGACCGTCTGGCCGACCGTGGTCAGCGCCGGCTGGCCGCCCGCGCCCAGGTCGGTGTAGGTGGCGCTGATCCCGCCGTAGAGGTAGCCGCCGGCGTGGTCGGCGCCGTCGGCCGGGGTGGGCAGGGTTCCGGTGCAGCCGGTGGTCTCGGTCTCACCGTGGCCGTGGCTGTCGTGACCGAGGACGAAGGCGACCGTGACCCGGCCGCAGTCGATCGTCCCGTCCTCCGGGTCGGTGACCGTGACCGTGTACGGGACCGTGTCGCCCCAGTTGAAGAACGTCCCGCCTGCCGGCACCGTCACGGTCACCGTCGGCGCCGTGTTGCCGACCACGATTTCCCTGGTCAGCACTGCCGTCTTGCCGCTGGAGTCGGTCACCGTCAGCTTGGCGTTGTACACCCCGTTGGTGGTGTAGGTGTACGTCGGGTTCGGGTCGGCCGAGTCGACCGTGCCGTTGCTGTCGAAGTCCCAGGCGAACGAGATCGACTCACCCGGGTCCGGGTCGGACGAACCGGCGCTGGAGAACCGCACCGGCAGCGGGGCCTGGCCGGAGGTCGGGTTGGCGGAGAGCTGCGCGATCGGTGAACGGGTGCCCTTCACGTACCGGATCATCGAAAGCTGGGCGTCCGGGTTGGCCCGGAAGAAGCCGTCGCCGTACTCCAGCACGTAGAGGTTGCCGTCCGGGCCGAACTCCATCTCCATCGGGTTGTCGAAGACGACGCCGGGCAGGAACTGCTCCACCCCGGCCAGTTGGCCGCTGCCGTTGGTGCGCATCATGAAGAGCTTGTCGCGGGTGAACTCGCCGAAGACCACGCTGTTGTCGTAGTACTCCGGGAACTTCGTCTCCGAGGTGTTCGCCTCGTCGTAGGAGTAGATCGGGCCGCCGTGCGGGCCGACGCCACCGGTGCCGATCACCGGCCACTTGAAGTCACAGACGGTCGGCGGGTTCTGCAGGTACGCCCCGGCGCAGGTGGTCCGGGCCTCGTAGGTGTACCAGAACTGCGGCTGCGCCACCGCCGGCAGGGTGGCGAGACCCGTGTTACGCGGCGAGTTGTTCACCGGGGCACCGCAGTTGAACGGCTGCCCGGAGGTACGGGTGACGAAGTCGTAGTCGATGTACGGCAGGCTCGGCGAGTAGCAGTACGGCCAGCCGTAGTTCGCGGCCTTGTTGGTGGCGAACCACCGGCCGGTGCCCTCCGGTCCCCGGGTCGGGCTGGAGGTACGCGAGTCCGGCGAGTAGTCGCCGACGTACACGAAGCCGTTGTTGTCGACGTCGAACCGGAACGGGTTGCGCAGGCCCATCAGGAAGATCTCCGGGCGGGTCTTGTTGTCGTAGTCGGTGTTCTCCGGGAAGAGGTTGCCAGCCGGGATGCTGTAGGTCCCGTTCTCCTTCATCTTGATCCGCAGCAGCTTGCCGCGCAGGTCGTTGGTGTTGGCGGAGGAGCGCTGGGCGTCGTACCCGGGGCCCTGGGTGGGGGACTCGTTGATCGGGACGTAGCCGTCCGAGCCGCTGGCGTTGGTGTCGTCACCGGTGATCAGGTAGAGCAGGCCCTTGCCGTCGAACTTGACCTTGCCGGCGACGTGGCAGCAGATGCCCCGGTCGGTCTCGACCCGCAGGATCTGCTGCTCGGTCGACATGTCCAGGTGCGGGTTCGGGCCGTCGACGAACTTGACCCGGGAGAGCTGGTTGTAGCCCTTGAACTTGTCCCAGACGGTCGGGTCGGTGCTGGTCGCGGGGGCGTCGCCCTCGTTGACACCGGGCGTGGCCGGGTTGTCGACGGGGGTGTTCAGCACCGGCGAGTAGTAGATGTAGACCCACTTGCTGGTGGCGAAGTCGGGCGCGATGGTCATCGTCTGGAGCCCGTCCTCGTCGTGCTGGTAGACGGGGATGGTGGTGATGACCGGGCTGGCGCCGGTTGCCGGGTCGTAGAGCCGGATCTCACCGCCACGGGTGTTGTGCAGCACCCGCCCGTCGGGCAGGACCGAGAGCGACATCGGTTCGCCGGGCTCGTCGTTGAGCGTGACCTTCTCGTAGTTGCCGAGTACGGTCGCGCCGCAGTCGCCCTCGACCACGCCGGCGGCCCACTGGATGCCGCCGAGCAGGTGCTTCTTGAAGCCGCCCACCCGGTACGTCTCGATCGAGTGGCCGAGTCCGGTGTAGAAGGAGCGTCCGCCCTGGTAGTCCTTGCACCAGCTCACCGGGTGGTCGAAGCCCATCGTGCCGCCGGCGAAGCTCTTCTCCTGTGCGGTGGCGAGCACGTGCGACGAACCCCGGACGTTGGCGGTGAAGTTGTACCACTCCTCGGTGAGGGTCAGCGTCTGCGGCACCGCCTCGGTGGCGGGGTGCACCCGGTCCGCGACCTCGACCACACCCTCCTCCACGCTGGCCGCGCCGGAGGCCTTCGCCCCGACGAGGTTCTGGTAGAAGGCCCAGTCCGGCTCGGTCTCGGCGGCGGCGTGGACGCCGACGTACCCGCCACCGGCCTTGACGTACGCCTCGAAGGCGGCTTCCTGGGTCGGGTTGAGCACGTTGCCGGTGGTGTTGAGGAAGACCACCGCCCGGTAGTTGTCGAGGTTCGCCGGGGTGAACGCGGCGGCGTCCTGGGTGACCGTGGCGGTGAAGCCGTTGGCGTCGGCGAGTGCCTTGATCGTACGAACACCGTCCTGAATGGAGGAGCGGCGAGCGCCACTGGTCTTGGTGAAGACGAGCACCCCGTACGTCTGCGGGGCGCGGGCGGTTGAGCGCAGCGCCGCCGGTCCGTTCTCCTCGCTGACCAGGCGTTCCTCGGCGGCGCCCTGGTCGGGTGCGGCGCTGGCGGGGGCGGCGACGAGGCCGGGGATGGTGATGGCGGCGCCGACCGTGGCGGCGAGCCACCGGCGCAGTGGTCTTGTCATGCATTCCTCCGGGGGTGTGGAGCGGGCATGCGGTCGCGCCGTCGGCCGGGCCCGTTCGGGGCCCGGTGCCGCGGTTCGGTTGCCGTCGTCGGGCGCGGTGACGCATCCGTCATGGATGGTGTGTGTTCTCGCCTGGTCCGTCACCGCTCGCCGGCTGGTGGCGGCGGAGTCGATCCGTTGGCGGTGGTCGCGTGCGCCGCCACGACGAACCATGTTCTCTGATTCCCGAGCCGGCTCGGTACGCGCCGGCTCCACCGCCGTCCGTGCGGCGGGGCTCAGGGCTCAGCCGCGTAGCGGCGGCCGAGTTCCGGGTACGGACGGGTCGCTACGACCGCGTCTTACCGGCTCATCTCGTCGCGAGAGACGAGGGGGGTGTGTGCAAGCGGCCGGGCTCTGTCGTGTCCATGTCTCGCTACCTTCCTCGCGGCCGGGGCCGCGGCGACGATGCGGGAGTGGGTGGGGGACAGTGGCGCCGCCGATGCGCCGCTGAAACGTTTCGGTAGGGCCCCACGCAGGGGATATGGGAGCTGTTCCGGTTGAAACAGAACCTTAATCCGTGGGCAACACGAAAGATAGACCCATGACCAACTAACTTCCGTCGATACTGACGAAAGTCACTGCGACGCCGAACAGAAGCCTCCGGGCGGCGGTGATCTGTCGCCCTCCGGCATCCCGTCGACCAGCCGACATGGCGTACGTCACACGGTTGGTGAATCTTCTGTGCAGGTGGTCGGTCAGGTGTTCCTGCCTGCCCCGGCCCCTCGATACGCTCCAGCCTGTGTCCACCCTCAGCCGGATCCGCGCCTGGTTGGTCGTCTTCGTCGTCGGTCTGGTCCTGAGCGGGGTGACCGCCTTCCCGCTCGAAGCCGAGAGCCGCCTGCTGGTGCGACTGCTGCACGCCGACTGGTCACCGGCGCCGGAGTACCTGCCGGTGCTGGTCGACTGGATCGACCACGTGCACCGGGGCATCGTCGCGACCAACGACCAGTTCCCCTTCCTCGCGTACGGCACCGACTGGTTGGCCTTCGCGCACCTCGTCATCGCGGTCGCGTTCTGGGGCCCGTACCGGGATCCGGTGCGCAACGTCTGGGTGGTCCACTTCGGGATGATCTCCTGCGCCGCGATCGTCCCGCTCGCGCTGATCGCCGGCCCGATCCGGGGGATCCCCTGGTGGTGGCAGTTGATTGACATCTCGTTCGGGGTTTTCGGCATCATCCCGCTGCTCTTCGTCCAGCGGGAGACCCGCCGGCTCGCCGCCGAGCTGACCGCCGCCGAGGCGCCTGCCGTGCCCCCCGCTGTGGCGCCCAGCCGGGAGCCCGCCACGGCGAGCGGAGATTGACACTATGCTGTTGACGCGGTAATAGGTGCCGCGCTGTGTGGTGGAGATCGGGCGAGACGGGATCGGGTGCGGTGATCAGGGGTAGGTTCATACGGTTCGACGAGGTGCGCGGGTACGGGTTCATCACGCCGGACAACGGTGGCGAGGACGTCTTCGTGCACGCGAATGTGCTGGGCGACGAGAAGTACGCCTTCGCGCCGGGCGTCCCGGTGGAGTTCGAAGCGGTGGAGAGCGACCGGGGCATGAAGGCCCTCGCGGTTCGCATCCTCAAGACGGAACGGGCCATGGCCTCCACGGTCAGCGTGAGCCTGCCCGAATCCGTACCGGGCGGATCCGAGCGCTCGGACGACGACGGCATGTGTGATGTGCTCACCCCGGCCGGGTTCCGGCACGAGGTGACGGAGTTGCTGCTCGAAGCCGTACCGACCCTGACTGGGGCGCAGATCGTCGCGCTGCGGCAGAGTCTCACCGGGCTCGCCCAGCGACACGGATGGGTGGAGAACTGACCGTCGCAGGGGGCGACAGCTAGCGCGGGGGCTCCGGTTCGGTCACGTCGGCGACGGTCGCGTCGAGCGCGGTCAGCGCATCGTCGCCGGCCAGGGCGATGGCGACACCCCGTTCACCCGCACCGAGGGTGATCTTCCGACCGTGGATCCGTTCGTCCGCGACCACCGGCCATGCCGTGGTCGAACCGAACGGTGTGATGGTGCCGCGTTCGTAGCCGGTCACGTCCTTTGCCGTGCCCGCGTCGGGCAGGGAGAGCCGGTTCACGCCGAGCAGGGCACGGAGCTTGGGCCAGGAGATGACCCGGTCGCCGGGGACGAGGACGAAGACGTAGTCGTTCTCGCCCCGGCGGATCACGATCGTCTTCACCACGTCCGCGACCGCGACACCGAGCGCCGCCGCCCCCTCCGCGACGCTTCCGACCGGGCCGTGCCGGATGACCTGGTGGGCGACGGCGGCGGAGTCGAGGGCGTCGGTGGCGGAGCCTGGCATGATCGAACTCTACCTCCGCGGACGTCCGGCCGAACGATGGTTCTGCGGTGACCTCCCGGCGAGAAACCATCGGATGTCGTGGTGTTCGTGATCACGAGGGCTGGCCAAAGGTACGCCCTCTGGGCGGCGCCACTTACCGACAGTGGTTGTGAAAGCGTTCAAGAGGCTGGTAGACATCGGATGTATCACGGCCGGTTGAGTGCCTCGACGGAACGGATCACCGTCTCGGTGGCACCGCGCTGCCAGCCTGTGAGCTGACTGTCCGAGCGGGCCGGAGGGAACGAGCATGGCGCTCACTGACGAAGCGATCCACAAGATCAAAGAGATGATCGTCTCCGGCGAGCTGCGCCCCGGCGACCGGCTCCCGAAGGAGGCCGACCTGGCCGACCGGTTGGGCCTGTCCCGCAACTCCCTCCGCGAGGCGGTGAAGGCGCTCTCGGTGATCCGGGTGCTGGACGTACGCCAGGGCGACGGCACGTACGTGACCAGCCTCGACCCCGGTCTGCTGCTCGACGCGATGAGCTTCGTGGTCGACTTCCACCGCGACGACACCGTCCTGCAGTTCCTGGAGGTACGTCGGATCCTGGAACCGGCTGCCGCGGCGATGGCCGCCCAGCGGATGACCGAGCAGGAGATCGCCACCCTGCGTACCCTGCTCGACGGGCTGGGTGGCGAGCCGACCATCGACGCGTTGGTCGCCAACGACCTGGAGTTCCACCGTCAGATCGCGGCCGGCGCCGGCAACGACGTGCTCTGCTCGCTGATCGACAGCCTCTCCGGCCCCACCACCAGGGCCCGGATCTGGCGGGGCCTGACCCAGGAGAGCGCGGTGGCGCGCACCCGCGAGCAACACGCCGCGATTCTGGACGCCATCGCCGCCCGGCAACCCGAACTCGCCCGATCCTGGGCGACCGTGCACGTGGCCGGCGTCGAGGACTGGCTGCGCCGCGCCCTCTGAGCCGGGCGGCTTTCGGCAGTGGAGGATTCGTCCTCTCCAGCGGCCCGTTGGGCTGATCCACCGCGCCCCGGCGTACGGAAAAATGCGCGGATCATGAATGTTGCGTCGCCAGCCTGGCTCCCCGCCCGCTTCCTGCAGTTCGTCCTCTTCGCCGGATACCTGCTCCTGCTCACTGGTTGGGTCATCTCCGCTCGCTGGCCCGTGTCGGACGACAACGTTCTCGTCGGCTACTTCGGACCGCTCCTGCTGATCCTCGTCGCCCATGTCGGCCTGGCCTGGGTGGACGCCCGGTACGGTTCGGGCGGCGGGCGGCCGTCGGCCTTCGCCACAGCGGGCCCGGTGGGAGGACAGGGTCTGGTCGCGCCCGGTCGACCCTGGTGGCGGACCGACCGGCCGTTCCGGATCTTCGGTGCCGTACTGGTCATCCGTATCTGGTACGAGAACACGATGGAGCCGGACGTTTCCCGGTGGCTCGCACACTCCGCTCGGGCCGGTGCCCTGATCGGTGCCGTGGCCGCACTCGCGGTGACCGTCGTCGTGGTGCGGGACATCTGGCACCGTGCCGACCTCGTACTGAGCCCGGAGGGGCTGTCCCTGCCGGGCTGGCGACGCCGTACCGAGGTGCGGTGGGATGTGTTGCGTTCCGGCCCGACGGGGCGGCGGTTCCGCCACGACCGGCTTGAGTTGGAGATCGACCCGCCGGCCGGGTTGGGTCGCCGGTCGCGGCGCCGACAGCGGATAACCGTCTGGTGCGACCGGTTCGCGGTCGCGCCGGCCTTCCTCTCCGGGGCGATCCGGCACTACCTGGACCATCCGGAGCACCGTCCAGTGATCGGCACGGGCGAGGAGTACGTCCGGCTGCACGTGGTGCTGGGCCGCCGACCGCTCGATGGGGAAGATCCATCCTGAGCTGCGCAATGTCGTATTTCCGACCGGTGCGGTTCGGCCGTTCGGTCAGGTACGGCGACCCGCTGGTCTTACGCTCTGCACCATGTTCGACACCCTTCGTCAGGACTATCGGCGCAACCGTGATCCGTTGGTCCGGCTCGTACTGACCGTTTTCCGCTTCGGACAGTGGACGGTCGCGCGCCGTACGCCGATCCGACGGCTCTGCACCCTCCCGTACAAGGTGCTGAACCTGGTCGTCATCCGCCTCGGCACCAACAGCGACCTACCCCGTGAACTGTCCTGCGGTCCCGGGCTGCGGCTCTTCCACCCGTACGGGCTGGTCTTCCATCGCGACGCCCGCCTCGGCCGCGACGTCAGCGTCTACCACCAGGTGACGATCGGGCGGCGGGACCACAGTGGTGAGCCGCAGATCGGCGACGGGGTCACGCTCGGGGCCGGCGCCACCGTACTCGGCCCGGTCGTGGTCGGGCGCGGCGCCAAGATCGGAGCCGGCGCCACCGTACTCGACGACGTTCCGCCCGGCGGTCGGGCGATCGGCCCACGCGCGCAGGTCACCGGCGTCCGGCAGGGGGAGCGGCGGGCCGACAGCGACCACGGCACCCCACTGCTCGCCGGAGGCTAACCCCGACCGGCGGGCAGTTCGCGCACCACGACGGCCGGACACTCGGTGTGGTGCAGCACCTGCTGGCTGACCGAGCCGAGCAGCAGGCCCCGGAAGCCACCGCGACCCCGGCTGCCGACCACCAGCAATCGGGCCCGGCGGCTCGCCTCGACCAGCACCTCGACCGGGTGGCCGGCGACCACCTCGCCGGTGATCGACAGGTCCGGAAACCGCCGCCGCCAGTCGACCAGTTGCTGGTCCACCGCGTCCTGCTCCGCCCGCGACATCTCGCTCGGGTCCGATTCCGCTGGGCGCCACCGGGTCGTCGACTCGGTCCAGACCCGTACGGCGTGCACCGGGGCACCGCGCGGCGCCGCCCGCTCGATCGCCCAACCCAGGGCGAGCTGCGAGTACGGCGAACCGTCGGTCCCCACCACGACCCGACCTCGTGCCGGGTCGTCGGCACCGGTGCTTCCAGGCGGAGCGGTCGACGGCACCACCACGACCGGGCAGTGCGCGTGAGCGCTCAACGCGATCGTGGTCGACCCGGCCAGCAGGCCGGTGAAGCCACCGTGCCCGCGACTGCCGAGCACCACCATGGTGGCGTCGGCGGAGCGCTCCCGCAGCCCCATCGTGGCCGGTGACTCCAGCACCTCACCCCGTACGTCCAGTCCCGGGTGGCTGGCCACGGCCTGGTCCACCGCCGCCGCGACCATGCCCTCCACCGCACGCCGCGTGGTCTCGTCCGGCCAGGTTCCGGGGCCGGGCCCGGGGCCGATCCAGGCCCCGGCGGTCATCCACTCGAAGGCGTACGCCAACTGGACCGGCTCCCCGGTCCGGCTGGCCTCGTCGAGCGCCCAGTCGAGCGCGCGGGCGGCGCCCTCGGAGCCGTCGTAACCGACCAGGATCGGTCTGCTCATCCGTCAGCCCCGGGTTCCGACCCAGCGCCACTCGGCGACCCGGGGTGAGTCCTGGCCGTAGCGGCGGGTGTAGTCGCGACACTCCTGCCTTGCGTCGATCATGGACTGGCGCAGGTGGGCGGCGCGGGTGCCGAGTCCGGGCACCCGGTCGATCACGTCCACCACCAGGTGGAACCGATCGAGCTGGTTGAGCATCACCATGTCGAACGGGGTGGTGGTGGTTCCCTCCTCCTGGTAGCCGCGTACGTGCAGGTTGTTGTGGTTGGCGCGGCGGTAGGTCAGTCGGTGGATCAGTGATGGATAGCCGTGGTAGGCGAAGATCACCGGCTTGTCGCGGGTGAAAATGGTGTCGAACTGCGCGTCCGGCAGGCCGTGCGGGTGCTCCGCCTCCGACTGCAACCGCATCAGGTCGATCACGTTGACCACCCGTACCCGGAGTTCGGGCAGGTGCCGGCGGAGCAGATCGGCGGCGGCCAGCGTCTCCAGGGTCGGTACGTCACCGGCGCAGGCGAGCACCACGTCCGGTTCGGTGCCCTGGTCGGTGCTGGCCCAGTCCCAGATGCCGAGCCCACGCTGGGCGTGCAGGATCGCCTCGTCCAGGGAGAGCCAGTTCGGGCTGGGCTGCTTGCCGGCGACCACCACGTTGATGTAGTGCCGGCTGCGCAGGCAGTGGTCCATGGTGGTGAGCAGGGTGTTCGCGTCCGGCGGTAGGTAGACCCGGACAACCTCGGCCTTCTTGTTCACCACGTGGTCGATGAAGCCCGGATCCTGGTGCGAGAAGCCGTTGTGGTCCTGCCGCCACACGTGGCTGGAGAGCAGGTAGTTGAGGGATGCCAGCGGGCGGCGCCAGGGGATGTCCCGGGTCGTCTTGAGCCACTTGGCATGCTGGTTGACCATCGAGTCGACGATATGGATGAACGCCTCGTAGCTGGTGAAGACCCCGTGCCGGCCGGTCAGCAGGTAACCCTCCAACCAGCCCTGGCAGAGGTGCTCCGAGAGCACCTCCATCACCCGTCCGTCCGGGCCGAGGTGGTCGTCGTCGGCCCGTCGGGCGCCGAGCCAGACCCGGTCGGTCACCTCGAAGACCGCATCGAGCTTGTTGGACGCGACCTCGTCCGGGCCGAAGAGCCGGAACCGGTCCGGGTTGGCCACGATCACGTCCCGCAGCCACTGGCCGGTGGCGGTGGTCGCCCCGGCCGTCGTACCGCCCGGTTCCGGCACCGCTACCGCATAGTCACGGAAGTCGGGCAGGGTCAGGTCGCGCAGCACCTGGCCGCCGTTGGTGTGCGGGTTGGCGCTCATCCGCCGGTCACCCTGCGGAACCAGGCCGGTGATCTCGGGTACGGGCGAGCCGGTCGCGTCGAACAGCTCCTCGGGGCGGTAACCGCGCAGCCACCGTTCGAGCTGTGCCAGGTGTTCCGGGTTGTCCCGTACCCCGGAGAGCGGGACCTGGTGGGCGCGGTAGGTCCCCTCGACCTGACGGCCGTCGACCTCGCGCGGCCCGGTCCAGCCCTTCGGCGTACGGAGCACGATCATCGGCCAGCGGGGGCGTTCGACCAGGCCGGTGCCCCGGGCCCGGCGTTGGATCGCGGCGATCTCGTCCAGCGCCCGGTCCAGGGTGCCGGCGAGTTCCTGGTGCACCCGGTCCGGGTCGTCGCCGGTGACCACGTACGGCTGGTAGCCGAAGCCGCGCAGTATCGACAGCAGATCCTCACGGGGGATCCGGTCGAGCACCGTCGGATTGCCGATCTTGTAACCGTTGAGGTGCAGGACGGGCAGGACCGCCCCGTCGCGGGCCGGGTTGAGAAAGACGTTGGAGAGCCAACTGCCGGCCAGTGGCCCGGTCTCCGCTTCGCCGTCGCCGATCACACAGGCGACGATCAGTTCCGGGTTGTCGAAGGCCGCGCCGTACGCGTGCATCAGCGAATAACCGAGTTCGCCGCCCTCGTGGATCGACCCGGGCACCTCCGAGGCGACGTGGCTGGGAATGCCGCCGGGGAAGGAGAACTGGCGGAAGAGCTGCTGCATGCCCTCCTCGTCCTGGGAGACCGACGGGTAGCGCTCGGTGTAGGTCCCTTCGAGCCAGGTGTTGGCCACGATCGCGGGCCCGCCGTGTCCCGGCCCGGTGATGAACATCATTTGGAGGTCGCGGCGGACGATGGTCCGGTTCAGGTGCGCGTAGACCAGGTTCAGTCCGGGGCTGGTGCCCCAGTGCCCGAGCAGCCGGGGCTTGATCTGTGCCGGGGTCAGCGGCTCGCGCAGCAGCGGGTTGGCCATCAGGTAGATCTGCCCGACGGTCAGGTAGTTCGCCGCACGCCAGTACGCGTTCAGCCGACGCAGTTCGTCGTCGGTGAGCGGGGCGTGTGGGTCCACGGCGGTCTCCATCGGCCTCAGACTCTCGCGAGTCGGGCGCTCGCGCAGCCGGATCCGGGATGTTGACCGTTCACGCCTGTACGTAGAGCTCGTGCGCGGTGCGGACGATCACCACCGGGGCGGGTGAGTGGTAGAGCAACGTCTGGCTGAGGGCCCCGAGCATGCTGCGTGAGGGCTGCTCGCCGCGCATGCTCACCACGACGAGTTCGGCCGTACGGGACGCCTCGATCAGGATCTGCTTGGACTCGCCGGAGCGGACCTGCTGGGCGAGCCGGACCGCCGGGTACCTCTCCCGCCACGGGGCGAGTGTCTCGGCGAGTTGCCGGGCGATGGACGGGTCGGGTTTCTCCGAGGGGTCGTCCGCCTCCCAGACCCGGAGCACGACCAGTTCGGTGTTGCGCGAGGCAGCGGCGTCGAAGGCGAAGTCGAGGGCGGTCGACGTACCGGCCCCGCAGTCGATGCCGACCAGCACCGGTGCCGGCGGTGGAAGGTTCTCCCGGGCGATCAGCACGCTGCACCCGGCTCGGGCGGCGATCTGCACGGAGAGCGCCTCGATCGGTACGGCGGTCTGAGCGGAGAGCCCACCGTCACCGAGTACGAGCAGCGCGGCGCTGCCCGATTCTCGTAGCAGGGTGGTCAGGGCCGGTCCTTCGATCAGCGCGCAGGTGAGCCGGAGTCCGGGTTCGGACTCGGTGGCGGCCTCGGCGGCCCGGTTCAGGATTCGTTCGGCCGGTTCCCGTAGTTCCCCCTCGACCGGTGTCGACGGGTCGGCGATCCAGTTGAAGGCGTGCACGATCCGGAGCGATCGCTGGTGTGCCGCCGCGTCGTGTGCGGCCAGGCGAACGGCGTTCAGGCTCTGTGGTGAGTCGTCGACGCCGACCACGACGGGTGCGTCCGGGCTCAGGCTTATCGTCGTCACCTCCGGGCCGGGTGTCCCTGGCGGTCGACCGGGCCGGAGGTCGGCGGGGTCGGCTGGCCGGGACCTGCGGCGGCAGGCTGGCCGGGACCTGCGGAAACAGGCCCGGTACCGACAGTAGTGGCGGTTCCTGGGCCGATGGGGCGGAACCCGCTTGTCAACCGGGGTTGACAGCGGCCGCGTGTCAACCTAGGTTGACATCATGAGTCAGGCAACGGATCTCGCGGCGGCGGCCGGGAGCACCGACCCCAAGGTCGGACTCCGGGCGGTGCTCGCCCTCCGCCGACTGCTGGAGCGGCTGGAGATCGTTCAGGTCGACAACGCTCGACGCCAGGGCTGGTCCTGGCAGGAAATCGCCGACGCGCTGGAGGTCAGCCGTCAGGGTGTCCATAAGAAACATGCCGGCCGGTCGCCGGCCCCTACCCGGGGAGAGTCGTGATGTGGAATCGCTTCACCGTGTCGGCCCGACAGGTCATCGTCAGCGCCCAGACCCAGCGCCGGGCACTGCGACACGACTTCATCGGCACCGAGCACCTGCTGCTCGGTCTGCTCGACGAGGAGGTCGGCCCGGTCGCGGCGTTGCTGCGTGACGCCGGGGTCGACGCCGACCAGGTCCGTACGGAGGTCGCCACCATGCAACGGCGCGAGCTGGGCGAGACCGACGCCGAGGCATTGCGCTCGATCGGCATCGACCTCGACGCGGTCCGGGCGAGCGTCGAGCAGGCGTTCGGCGAGGGCGCACTTGAGGCGCCGTTGCCACCGGGGCGCCGCCGCCTCTTCGGTGGGCGGCGGGCCCCGACCCGCCTCTCGCCCCGGGCGCGGAAGGTGATGGAGCTGTCGATGCGCGAGTCACTCCGGTTGCGGCACGACCAGATCGCTCCGGAGCACATCCTGCTCGGACTGCTGCGCGAGGGGGAAGGGCTCGCCGCGTCGATCCTCACCCGGGCCGGTCTGGACCTCGACGACCTGCGTCGCCGCGCCATCCACGCCCTCGGCGCGGCGGCCTGACAAAATTCGTTCGCCATCGGCGTGCCCGCCGTATCCGACGAACGGATCCTCCACCGGGTCGCCGACGTGTGCCGTGTCGCAGTGGCCGCACAGGAAGTCCCCGCAGCCCGTACCCGTGAACGGTCTTCGATCCGTGGCGGGCCAGCGTCCGCTGTGGCAGTCACGGCAAGGTATGACATAGAGGATATGTATCCCCTTCGATCTATCCGGGCTAGCGTGAGGCGCACTGACGGCGTTGCCGCACCGGGCCGGGATCTGGCCGAGCGTGCGCGGCGTCCCTCACCCCCGACCGAAGGGACCCGTCGATGCAACATCGACCCACATCCGTCGCAGCGGCAATCCTGCTCGCCGCCGGCATGCTGGCCACGCTTCCCCAGGCGGCCTCGGCCAAGCCCAGCACCGAGGCGGCGACGCCGGACGTCTCCGTCGAGATCCTCAGCGCGATGCAGCGCGACCTCGGCCTCACCGCCGACCAGGTCCAGGCGCGGCTGGCCGCTGACAGCCGGGCCGCCAAGGCCGAGGAGAGCCTGCGGGGATCACTCGGCAGCCGGTTCGGTGGTGCCTGGCTCGTCGACGGCAGCCAGGTCGTCGTCGGGGTCACCGACACCGCCGTGGCCGAGCGGGTACGCGCCGCCGGTGCGCAGCCCAAGCTGGTGGCCCGCAGTGAGGCGGCACTGACCGCGATCAAGGACACGCTCGACGCATCGGGCAACACGGCGCCGAAGTCCGTCACCGGCTGGTACGTCGACGTCACCAGCAACACCGTCGTCGTCCAGTCCACCCCGGACGGGGTCGCGTCGGCCGCCGGCTTCGCCGCCACCAGCGGTGCACCGGCCGGTGCGGTACGGGTGGCCGTATCGGCCGAGGTGCCGCAGACCTACTACGACGTACGGGGCGGCGACGCCTTCTACATCGGCAGCGGGCGCTGCTCGATCGGCTTCTCGGTCAACGGCGGGTTCGTCACCGCCGGCCACTGCGGCAGCACCGGTCAGGCCGTCTCCGGCTCCAACCGGGTCGCCATGGGCAGCTTCGCGGGCTCCTCCTTCCCCGGCAACGACTACGCCTGGGTCCGGACCAACGCGAACTGGGTTCCGCGCGGCGTCGTGAACCGCTACAGCGGCAGCACCACCGTCGCCGTACGTGGCTCCACCGAGTCGGCGGTCGGCGCCTCCATCTGCCGGTCCGGTTCGACCACCGGTTGGCGCTGCGGCACCGTGCAGGCGAAGAACCAGACCGTCCGCTACTCCCAGGGCTCGGTCGGCGGCCTGACCCGGACCAACGCCTGCGCCGAGCCGGGCGACTCGGGCGGCTCGTGGCTCAGCGGCAACCAGGCGCAGGGCGTCACCTCCGGTGGGTCGGGCAACTGCTCCAGCGGCGGCACGACCTACTTCCAGCCGGTCCGCGAGATCCTCTCCGCGTACGGGTTGAGTCTCGTCCTCGGCTGACCGACGCAACGGGAACGGGGCGGGCCGGCGTACCCACGCCGACCCGCCTCCAATCCGTACGGGGTTGCGTAAAACGTCACGCCGTGCCGGGTCGCTGGCGTCGATGATGTGCTGCACACTGACGCCCGTGAGGCAGCGAAGCGATACGACGGGTGACGGCGGCGTACGTTCCGCGGTCGTGGTGAACCCGACCAAGGTCGATGTACGGCAACTGCGCCGTACGGTCACCAGCACTCTCGCCGAGGCCGGCTGGCCGGAGCCGCTCTGGTACGAGACCACGGTGGAGGACCCGGGTCAGGGGCAGACCCGACAGGCGATCGAGGCCGGTGTCGAGGTGGTCTTCGTGTGCGGTGGAGACGGGACCATCCTCTCCTGTGTGAACGCGCTGGTCGGCACGGAGGTGGCGATGGCGGTCCTGCCCGGCGGCACCGGCAATCTGCTCGCCGCGAACCTGGGACTCTCCACCGAACTCGCCGCCGGCCTGGAGGTGGCGATCGAACGGGGCCGCCGGCTGCTCGACGTGGGCGTGGTGCACGACCAGGTCTTCACCGTGATGGCCGGCATGGGTTTCGACGCCCAGATGCTCGCCGCCACCTCGGAGACATCCAAGGCCCGGATCGGCTGGCCCGCGTACCTGATGGGCGCCGTACGGCACCTGCGGGACCGACCCATGCGGGTCCAGATCCGGATCGACGACCGACCGCCGCTGCGCCGCCGGGCGCGGACCGTGCTGGTCGCCAACGTCGGCCGGCTCCAGGGCGGCGTACGGCTGCTCGCCGACGCCGAGCCCGACGACGGCTACCTGGACGTCGCGATCCTCACTCCCCGGACCGTCGGGCAGTGGGCCGTACTGATCTGGGCGGTGCTGGCACGGCGGGAGCGGGTGCCCCGGATGGAGGTCTTCCGGTGCCGTCGGGTGCAGATCACCAGCGCCCGGAAACAACCGAGGCAGCTCGACGGCGACCTGATCGCACCGGACCGCTCGCTGCGGGTGCACGTCCGTCCACAGGCGCTCTGGCTCTGCGTACCGCGACCGGCCGAGGCGCCGGACCTCACGATGGACGCCACGGCGGTGACACAACGGGGCGCCCGCCGGGCGGAACGGGTGAGCGGTGAGTAGCACCCGGAGGGTGCCCGAGACCCGGTTGATGGCCGACGACCAGCTCTCCGCCGACGACGCGTGGCACACCCTGACCCGGTACGGCGGCTGGCACCTGCTGCGTGACGCCTTCATCCGCTTCCGGTACGGCGACGGCTTCAGCCACTCCCGGGCCACCGCCCTGCAACTCTGTCTGGCGGTCGTGCCGTTCCTGATCGCGCTCACCGGGTTGATCAGCGATCTCGGTGTCGAGGACGGTGGTCGGGTGGTCGCCGACACGGTCGTCGCGCTGACCCCCGGTCAGAGCGACGCGATGGTGCAGGAGTTGCTGGTCGACACCGAACGCACCGAGGACATGGGTGAGCTGGCCCTGGCCCTCGGACTGATCACCGGGCTGGCCGCGCTGACCACCACCATGGCGCAGATCGAACGCGGCGCCAACCGGATCTACGGGGTGGAGCGGGACCGGCCCGCGCTCCGGAAATACCTGCGGGCGATCGTGCTGGCCCTCGGTGCCGGCGTACCGGCACTGCTCGGCTTCCTCATCCTGGTCGGCGGCGGCCCGCTCGGCGACTCCGTCCAGCGGTACTACGGCTGGGGCGGGATCGCGCACACTGTCTGGGACGTGCTCCGCTGGCCGTTGAGTCTGGTGTTGACCGTCTCCGCGGTGGCGGTGCTCTTCCGTCACGCCCCGCGTCGCCGACAGCCGGGCGTGTCCTGGCTGCTCTTCGGGGCGGCGCTGGCCACCGCACTCTGGTGGCTGGCGAGTGTGCTGCTGGCCGCGTACGTCCGGTTCAGCGACGGCTTCGGGGAGACGTACGGCGCGCTGACCGGCATGATGGCGCTGCTGATCTGGGCGAACCTGACCGGAATCGCGCTCCTCGGCGGTCTCGCCTTCAGCGCCCAACTGGAGGCGTTGCGGATCGGGGTGCCGGAGCCGGCCGAGCCGGACCTGTGGCGGCCCCGTCCGGACCCGGTCGTCCCGGCCGCCCGCACCGCCCCGGACGACGCCGACGCCCCGGACAACGCGGACGCCTCCGACCCCTGCTCCTCCTGAGATCCGGCGCCGGTGTACCGCGCCCACCGATCGGGTATCGAGCACGCCAGGCATCGAGGAGGTGCGGGTGTGGGCGCGGTGAAGGACATTCTGCGGCGGCCGGGCGGCCAGTTCACCGAAAGGAGCCTGGCCGGGCTCGTCTTCATCGTCGGCACCGGGGCGGGATTCGCCCTGTTGCTGACGCTGGTCCGGGTCGGCTGGGGGCCGCTGCACAGGATCGACGCCGGGGTGGCGGCGTGGTGCAACGAACTGGTCGCACCGCACCACCCCCTGGTCACCGTACTACGGGCGATCACCGACCTGGGCGGCCGACCGATCATGATGTGGCTGGTCACGGTAGCGGTGGTCGGGCTGCTGATCCGTCGACAGGGCCGGCTCGCCGGTTACCTCGTCGTCACCGGATTCGGCGCGCTGGCGCTCGACCCGTCACTCAAGGCACTCGTCGGTCGGTTACGCCCGGTGGTCGACGTACCGGTCGCGGCGGGCGTGGGCAACAGCTTCCCGAGCGGGCACGCGCTCGGCTCGATCGTCGCGTACGGCGCCCTGCTGCTGGTCTTCCTGCCGGCGATCCGGCCCCGTTGGCGCCGCTGCGCGATCGTGTTCGTCGCCGTACTGGTGTTCGCGATCGGACTGACCCGGATCGCGCTCGGCGTGCACTTCGTCTCCGACGTGATCGGCGGCTGGCTGCTCGGGCTGGCCTGGCTCGTCGTCACCGGGTACGCGTTCCGGCTCTGGCGACGCGAGCGGGGCCGACCGGTGCCGGCGCTGACCGAGGGGCTGGAGCCGGAGGCCCGGCAGGACCTGCGACCGGCACCGGCCGAGGAGCGGATGCTGCCGCGCCCGCTCGCCGGCAGCGCGGAACTCGTCACCGGCTGGGTGATGGTCTTCGGCGCGCTGTACGGCTTCGGCATGTTGGTCAGCTACTACGCCGGGGACACCTTCGTGGCGACCCTGGACACCGAGGTGCCGCGCTGGTTCGAGGCGCACCGGACCGAGACCCTCGATCAGCTCAGCTACGGCTGGAGCAAGGTCGGGGACACCCACGCCATCCTGCTCGTCTCGCTGATCTTCTGCCCACTGGTGCTCGCGGTCTGGCGCCGCTGGCGACCGGTGCTCTTCGTCGCGCTCACCATGTTCGGCGAGCTGGCGCTCTTCCTCGCCACCGCCCGCGCGGTGGACCGGCCCCGACCGGAGGTGGCGCACCTGGACGGGCAGTTGCCGACCGCCTCCTTCCCGTCCGGGCACATCGCCGCCACCCTCTGCCTGTACGTGGCGATCGCGGTGCTCGTGATGCCTCGCACGGACCGGTGGTGGCGCTGGCTGACCGTGGTGGCCGCGGTGGTGATGCCGCTCGGTGTGGCGCTCTCCCGGATGTACCGGGGGATGCACCATCCGAGCGACTTCGCCGGCGCCATCCTGCTCACCGTGCTCTGGGTCGGCCTGCTCTATCTGGTCGTACGTCCCAACGCCGACCTCGAACAGGGCAATCGTCCGTCCCCCGCGCCGGAGCCGGAGCTGACTAGAGTGGCGGCATGAGGATGGGTCCGGAGCAGATCGTCCCGCCGACCCCGCTGTTGCGCCGGCTGATCGGTTCGGTGCTTCGCCGTGTACGTCTGCGCCAGGGACGCACGCTCCGGGACGTCGCCCGGTCGGCCGGGGTGTCGGTGCCGTACCTCTCCGAGGTGGAGCGGGGCCGCAAGGAACCCTCCTCGGAGGTGCTGGCCGCGATCTGTCGCGCGCTCGGGCTGCACCTGGCGGAACTGCTCGAACACGTACGCGACGAGCTGTCCCGGATCGAGCCGGCCCGTCCGGCCCGCCCGGTCGTCCCACCCCGCGCCGGGGGCTCGTCCGCATCCGACCGCACGCCGCCGGCTACTTGCGCTGTCAGCGGATCTCCCCGGAGCAGAAACGACTCCACCCGGCCGGCCTGCTCCAGTTCGTGCCGGCGCCGTACACCGCGACGCAGCAGGCAATCCGCGAGGAACCGATCGACTTCCTGGACGGCATCGACCCCGCCGACCAGCTCGCATGAAAAGTGCTCACGTGCGCTCAGGTGACACCCCACCCGTGCCGTGGAAGTAGGTCAGGGCGGGACTCTTGACGATGGTCGGGTGGTCGTGGCCGTGATCGAAGTAGTGCACCAGTCGAAGGTGTACTGCTTCGATGCGTCTGTCACGGACCCGACACCGCGTCGGTCCGAATGACCCATCCGTGCGGTGATCAACAACTGGCACACTGCGGCGTGACCAAACGCCACCTCACCGTCGCTGCCGCGCTCCTACTGGCCGGAACGCTCACCGGCTGCGGATCGGACAGCCCCAGCACACCAGGCGCCTCCGGGACCGCCACACCGGTCGCTACGAGCAAGAGCCCGACCGCGACCCGCTACGACACCCCACAAGCCCTCGTCGGCGCTCTTGAGGCCGGCGGAATCAACTGCGCCGGCTATGACCCCACCGAAGGTGTCATCGGGGCTGTGGCCCGTGGGTCGTGCCACATCGGCGACGCCGAGGTGGTCGTGAGTATCTACGCGACGAAAGCTGATGCGGCCGGGGCGCCCGCCAAGCAGCACCAGCTTCTTGCCGGGCTCATGGATGTCGTCATGACGGTGGGGGAGAACTGGACGACCTCGTGTGACACGGCGTCGGACTGCGAGAAGATCGCGAAGGTCATCGGGGGTGAGTACACCCGCATCCCGATGTGACCGGGAGAAGCGACCCCCGGACAGCCCTACAGGCGACCGGGGGTCGCTGGCGGGATTTCGCAGCTTCGCGCTCGGGCGACCGCTGGGCGGGTATCTGCCGGCTGCGCCCGGTTCGCTTCCGCGACTCTCCCCGCAACTGCTCCTGGGTATCTACAACGCCGTAAGCAGTCTTCGCGGCCAGAACTCGGCTACACCGGCAACATGAACCTGCTCTACCGCTACATCACGCAAGGGTGGGTCGAAGCCGACCACCCAGCCAAACCGGTACGGGGGCCAGGAACCCTCGAAGGGAACCAAGGTGCAGGCGAAAGCGTACGCAGGATCGATCACGTGATCACCCGCGCCGGCCAGATCCGGGACCCGGAACCGGCCGCGTAGCCGCGCCCCGCCCCGCCCCGAACGGTCCTGCCGGTCCGTTGGATGGTGCTGGTGTGCCGCCACTACCGTCGGGCAGGTGATCGAGGCAGAGACGGGCGGCGCCCAGCGTTCGTCGGCACCACCACCGTTGGAGCCGGACGTGCCACGGTGGATCCAGCTACCGGTACGTGTCGTCGCCACGCTTGTCCTGGTGCCGCTCGGACTGCTCTGGGTGTCGCTCCGGTACGTCGGCCGTCTGCTTCTCCGCTACCTGCTCCAGCCTCTGGGTTGGGTCGTCGACCGCCTGCTCTGGCGTCCACTCGTCTGGGTGGCGCGGTACCTGCTCTGGCGTCCACTCGTCTGGGTGGCGCGGTATCTGCTCTGGTTGCCGCTGGTGTGGCTGGCGCGGCAACTCGCCTGGGTGGGCGTTCACTTGCTCTGGCGGCCCCTGGCCTGGGTGGCTCGCCATCTCGTCTGGTTGCCGCTGGTGTGGCTCGTACACCATCTTGTCCTGGCGCCGCTGGCCTGGCTGTACCGTCAGCTCGCCCCACCGGTACGGGCCCTTGTCAGGGTGCTCGCGGTCGCCGCCCGCTGGTCCGGTCGCCAGCTCCTGCGGCTGTTGGGCCTGCTCTGGGCGGGGGTGGCCCACCTGGGGCGGGTGCTGGTCAGCGCCGCGAGGTTCGGCTGGTGGGTCGCCGCGCTGGTCGGCCGGTTCGGCTACCGGATCCTGTTACGTCCGGTGGGACTCGCGTTGCGCTGGCTCTGGCGCCACACCCTGGTTCCGATCGGGTACGCGATCGGCTGGCTGGCCGGCCGGTTCCTCGCCCTGGCACGACTGCTCGGGCGCGGGCTGCGGTACGTCCTGCGGGTGCTGGTCTCTGGGGCGCGCTTCGGCTGGTGGCTGGCCGTGTTGCTGGGACGGTTCGTCTACCGGTTCCTGCTGCGGCCGATCGGAATCGCGCTGCGTTGGCTCTGGCGCCGCAGCGCGGTTCCGTTGGCACGTGCCGTCCGTTGGGGATGGTCGTACGTCGCCCTCCCGACCGCCCGGTGGTTACGCGACGACGTGGTCGGACCGGTACGGGTAACCGTCCGGCAGGTCCTTGTCGCACTCGGACTCCGGCGGCGTGCCTGACCGTTCCGGGCGTGATTGTCCGGCCCGATCCGTAACCTCGGGTTCATGGACATCGACTGGAACCAGGAACTGCTGGAACAGCTCGACTGGCACTGGCGTAACCAACTCCGGCCGCGCCTGGACGGCCTCACCGACGACGAGTACCTCTGGGAGCCGGTCGCCGGCTGCTGGAGCATCCGCTCCCGGCAGGGCACGGGCGGGGTGGAGGGGATCGGTTCGGGGGAGTGGGCGATCGACTTCGTCTATCCGGAGCCCATCCCCGCGCCGGTGACGACGATCGCCTGGCGACTGGGCCACATCATCGCCGGGGTCTTCGGCGCGCGTAACGCCGCCCATTTCGACGGCCCGGCGACCAGTTACGACTCGTTCGCGTACGCGGGGACGGCCGAGGTGGCGCTCGCGCAACTCGACGAGGCGTACGCCCGGTGGACCGAGGGCGTACGGACGCTCGGGGCGGAGGGGTTGACTCGCCCCTGCGGTCCGGCCGAAGGACCGTTCGCGGACTATCCGCTCGCCTCGCTCGTGTTGCACATCAACCGGGAGGCGATTCATCACGGCGCGGAGATCGCGCTGCTTCGGGATCTCTACCGGGCGGGTCAGGGCGGGGTGGTGGCGGAGTCGGGGGCGGCGGTCCGGTTGACGAAACAGTGATGAGCTTGACTGTCCAGTGATGGCGCGGGTACCGTACCTGACTTAACCGGTTAAGAGTCTGGCTGGCGTGAGCATCCTGTGGTGGGGATGGCGGCGTCCGGTCGGTCCGACGGGCAACCGCCGGATCGACCGGACGTACCGCACCGGCCTGATCCCTTCCCCGTCCTCGATGCCGGCACTAGCGTGACGCGCTATGCACATGAATCGACGGATCACTGCGGTCGCGGCGGCGGCGACCCTCATTCTCACCGTCACCGGGGCACCCGCCAGTGCCACCTGGAGCCGGACCGGTGCACCGGGCGTCGGCGACGACTACTTCCCGCTCGCCGGAAACGGCGGATACGACGTACGACACTATGGACTGGAGATCCGCTACCAGCCGGCGACCCGGGCGTTCTCGGGGGTGGCCACGATCAGCGCGCGGGCGACCGAGCGGATCAGCCGGTTCAACCTTGACCTGCGCGGATTCGACGTACGCTCGGTCACCGTCGACGGGCGCTCCGCCCGCTACGACCGGGACGGTCAGGAACTGCGGATCTCGCCGAAGCACGGCTTCTCGACCGGCGAGCGGTTCACCGTCGTGGTGAGGTACGACGGCACCACCGGCCAGCCGACAGACAACGAGGGTGCGCTCTACGGCTGGGTCTCCACCCCCGACGGCGCTTTCGTCGCGAACGAGCCGGAAGGCGCGTCCACCTGGTACCCGGTGAACGACCACCCCACCGACAAGGCCGGTTACGACTTCCGGATCACCGTCCCGGAAGGCAAGACGGCAGTGGCGAACGGCGAACTGGTGAGCCAGAAAACCAGGGCGGGCTGGACCACGTTCACCTGGCGGGCGACCGACCAGATGGCCAGTTACCTCTCCACCGCCTCGGTGGGCGACTACGAACTGCGCCGGAGCAAGGGCCCGAACGGGCTGCCCATCATCGACGCGATCGACCGGGACCTGCCGGCCGACGCCGCCGCCGGGTTGGCCCGTACCCCTGAGATGATCAGTTATTTCGCCGGGCTCTTCGGTCGCTACCCGTTCACCTCCTTCGGTGCGATCGTCGACGACGACACCGACGCCGGGTACGCCCTGGAGACCCAGACCCGGCCGATCTACTCGGGTCCGCCGTCGGAGGGTACGGTCGCGCACGAGTTGGCCCACCAGTGGTTCGGCAACAGTGTGAGCCCGGAGCGCTGGCAGGAGATCTGGCTCAACGAGGGCTTCGCCACGTACGCGGAATGGCTCTGGACCGAGCACGTCGGCGGCACCACGGCGGCGGCCCGGTTCGACTCGTACTACGCCCGCCCGGACACCTCCAGCATCTGGAATCCGCCGCCGGGTGACCCCGGTGCGGACAACCTCTTTGCTGGTTCGGTCTACACCAAGGGGGCGATGACCCTCCAGGCGCTGCGAGAGAAGATCGGCGACCGGGCCTTCTTCACCCTGCTGCGCACCTGGTACGCGGCGAACCGCGACGGTACCGCCGGCACCCAGGACCTCGTCCGCCTCGCCGAGAAGGTCTCCGGTCAGCGGTTGCAGTCCTTCTTCCAGACCTGGATCTACACCCCCGGCAAACCCACCACCTGGTAACCCCCGCTGCATGTAAGGAAGGGGCCCTTGTTAACGCTATGCGTTAACAAGGGCCCCTTCCTTACTCCGGGGGAGCGGGGGAACTTAACCGGTTGCGTTCATTGATACATGTCTTTACGCTGATCCCTGCGCCGCGGGAAGCCGGGTGGCAGCTGCCGGGCAGCAGTTGCCGAACCCTCACGTCCCTCCCCGTCCTGGGGCTCTTCCTGAGGTAGGCCATGAAAACAAGGATCTCTGTCGCCGTCACGGCGCTGCTCGCCCTCGTTCTCTCCGTACTCGCCTTCATCCCGCCGGCGCATGCCGCCGCGGGCTTCACGGTGAGCGGCGGCCAGTTGCTCGACGCCAACGGCAACCCGTTCGTGATGCGCGGGGTCAGCCACGCGCACACCTGGTATCCCGGCCAGACCGGCGCCTTCGCCAGCATCAAGTCGCTCGGCGCGAACACCGTACGCGTGGTGCTGAGCACCGGTGCCCGTTGGACGCAGAACAGCGCCAGCGACGTCGCCAACGTGATCTCCATCTGCAAGCAGAACCGGTTGATCTGCGTGTTGGAGGCGCACGACACCACCGGGTACGGCGAGGAGGCCGCGGCGATCACGCTGGACCAGGCGGTGAGCTACTGGATCAGTGTCCAGAGCGCCCTGGCTGGCCAGGAGCGTTACGTCATCCTCAACATCGGCAACGAGCCGTTCGGCAACAACGCCAGTGTCAGCGCCACCTGGCCGACGGCGACCCGCAACGCCATCACCCGCCTGCGCGACGCGGGTTTCGACCACACGATCATGGTGGACGCCCCGCACTGGGGTCAGGACTGGCAGTTCGTCATGCGTGACAACGCGCAGTCGGTGTTCAACAGCGATCCGGACCGCAACACGGTCTTCAGCATCCACATGTACGGAGTCTTCGACACCGCCGCCGAGATCACCGATTACCTTGGTCGGTTCCGTAGCGCCAACCTGCCGATTGTGGTCGGCGAGTTCGGGCACAACCACTCGGACGGCAACCCGGACGAGGACACCATCATGTCCTACACCCAGGCCAACGGGATCGGGTACATCGGCTGGTCGTGGAGCGGTAACGGGGGCGGTGTCGAGTATCTCGACATGGTGACGAACTTCGACGCCGGCAGCCTCACGTCGTGGGGTCAACGGATCTTCAACGGGGCCAACGGCATCCGGCAGACCGCCCGTGAGGCGAGCGTCTACAGCGGCAATCCGACCACTCCGCCGACCACGCGCCCGCCGACCACCCCGCCGACCACTCGGCCGCCGACCACCCCACCCAGCACCCCACCTCCGGGTACGCGCAGTTGCACCGCGACGTACGCGATCACGGGTCAGTGGCAGGGCGGCTTCCAGGGTGACGTACGAGTGACCGCCGGTGGCGCGGCGATCGGCGGCTGGACCGTCACCTGGACCTTCGGTAACGGCCAGACCGTCAGTCAGTCCTGGAGCGCCACGGTCACCAGTAGCGGCTCCAACGTCACCGCTCGGAACGTGAGTTGGAACGGCAGCCTGGGTGCCGGTGTGAGCACGAACTTCGGGTTCATCGGCAGTTGGAACGGCAGCAACGGGGTGCCCGTGCCTCGCTGCACCGCGAGCTAGGGCGTGGCCGGGGGCCGGCGCGCCGCGTTCCCGTTCGGTGAATGAGTTTTCAGGGCATCGCCCGGCGCCACCCTCGGTTTTGTCACCGGTGGCCGGGTCCATTTCCGTGGACCCGGCCACCGTCGTGTATCGGATACTTCCGACCGACGATTGCCGGTTGTTGTTGCCGGACTGAATGTACGGGGTCGAACTCGTATCCCCAATTGCCGTGGGTGTGGCGTGATTCGCCGTGTGGGTGCGACGTGCTGAACATGAAGGATCACGCAGGGCGAGTCTTTTTGTGAAGGGTGAGTTCTACTATCCCGATGGGGTTTAACGCCTTGTCGCGGATCTGACACGGTATAGCCGCTTAATGGCGTTGCGGCTCCCTTCCCTCTCTGTAATTGTCTCTCTACAGTGAGCGATATCAGCAGGTAGGAGTGGTGGCCTGCCACAGGGGGTGTCGAGTCGGAAAGCGTCCGGGGAGCCTAACCGGCAACCGGTTGACGACCGGTCTTGGTATGGCCGATGGCGAAGACTACGGAACCTTGCCGCGATCAGATCGAATATCCAGCTCGGACCGAGGGGTCAGGAGCCGAATACTGCCGTGCTCAATTCGAGCCCGGGTACATGAGGGAAAGGGAGTTCCCGAATGAACACAAGAAATGGACTGGGTCGGACCTGGCTGCGCGGAGTGACGGTGGCGGTGACCGTACTGGCGACCGGGCTGACGGTCGTCACGGCACCGGCCAGCGCGGCGCCAGGCTCGGCACGTCCGGACACACCGGTCGCGAGCGACGGGTCACGTGTGTCGGTGTCGAGCCGGGCGGCGGTCGGCGGCACCTCCGGATTCGCCGGTACCGGCAAGATGGTGGGTGCCAACCTGTCCGCGCCGAGCGGTTCGTCGGCGACGGCTCTCGGTACGGAGTCGATCTTCGGTCCGGACAACCGGATCCGGATCAACCCGACCACCTCCTTCCCGGCCCGCGCGGTTGTCATGATCACGCGGAACGGCAACGCGCACTGCACCGGCTGGATGTACGGACCGGACATCGTCGCCACCGCTGGCCACTGTGTGCACAGCGGCGGCAGCGGAGGCTCGTGGTACACCGGCCAGCTCACCGTCTGGCCGGCGCGCAACGGCTCCTCCGCCCCGTACGGTTCGTGTGGGGTCCGGCAGCTCTACTCGGTGACCGGCTGGACGGTCAGCGGGGACGAGGCGTACGACTATGCCGCGATCAAGCTCAACTGCACGATCGGTTACAGCACCGGCTGGTTCGGCTACTGGTGGCAGGCGGCGAGCCTCGCCGGTGCCAGCACGCTGATCAACGGTTACCCGGGTGAGAAGCCCTTTGGCGAGCAGTGGCGGGGCGACTCGGTGGCGCGCACCGTCGCGGTCAGCCAGGCGAACCAGATCTTCTACAGCAACGACACCACCGGTGGCATGAGCGGCAGCCCGGTCTACCAGAACCGCGCCGCGGGCAGCCCGTGGTGCACGGGCTACTGCTCGATGGGGATCCACGCCTACGGCTTCCCGCACAGCGGTTACCCGCACAACACGTACAACCACGGAACCCGCATCACCGAGGCGAGGTTCAACAACATGCAGGCATGGAAGGCTGCCTGACCGATCGAGCGGGTGGGCCGGGTGTTCCCGGCCCACCCGTTTGTGTGCCACGCGTACGGAGACGCTTACTTTCCGTCGCGGAGGCGGAACCGACGCGACCGCACGTACGTCAGATGCTCCAGATCGTTATAAGGAGCTACCCATGCGGTCAACTCGTGCACGTGCACTCGTCTCCGTGGTCTTCGTCGTCGCTGTGCTCTCCGCCTGCGCCCAGCCGTCGGCCACCACACCAGGCGCGCCAGGCTCGCCGAACGGCGACTCGCCTGTCTCCGCCTCCAGCCACCCGGCGAACGCGGTGGCTGCCACCAACCGGGGCACCGTCACCGGCCGTGTCCTGGGCGCCGACGGTTCGCCGGTCGCCGGTGTCGCGGTTGCGCCCAGGTCGTTGGAGAACCCCGCGCGTCCGATCCCGGAACTGGTGGTCACCACCGACAACCAGGGCACCTTCCAGTGGACCCTGGAGCCGGGCAGGTACGAGTTCCAGGTCCAGCCCGTCGGAGCCGCCTCCGCGGTCCGGGCCGCGCCGCAGACCACCACCGTGACCATCGGTCAGACGGTCACGCTCGACCTCAGGGTCGGCTGAGCCGTCGAGGAGCGGCGTCGACACCGTCAACCGCCCTGGCATCGCATCCGCACGGCCTGACAGGTCCCTCTGCCGAGTCGATTTCATGTCCGGACACGCCCGGGTGACATTCCGGCTGCTCTCAGCGATCTCACAGGGACGACCACTACTGTTCGGTAGGTCGTAGGTCGATCCACGGTGGATGGTGTCAAGCCAATGGTCTTCAAGAAGATGTTAAGCGCACTCGGGGTCGGTGGGCCGAGCGTGGACACCGTGCTGTCCAACCCCAACACCCGCCCCGGTCTGGTGCTCGAGGGTCAGGTGAACCTGCGTGGCGGGGACGCCGCGGCGAACATCGAACACATCAGCCTCTCCCTGGTCACCCGGGTCGAGATGGAGTCCGGCGACAGCGAGTACGCCGGCACGATGGAGTTCCACCGGCTGCCGGTGACCGGTGCGCTCCAGCTCGCCGCCGGCCAGCAGCTCAGCATTCCGTTCCAGCTCCCGGTGCCGTGGGAAACCCCGATCACCGACGTCTACGGTCAGCGCCTGCACGGGATGACCATGGGCCTCCGTACCGAGCTGGCGATCGCCCGGGCGGTGGACAAGGGCGACCTCGACCAGGTGTCGGTGCACCCGCTGCCGGTGCACGAACGGATCCTGGACGCGTTCAACCAGCTCGGGTTCCGGTTCAAGAACGCCGACCTGGAGCGCGGCCACATCCACGGCGTGCAGCAGACGCTCCCGTTCTACCAGGAGATCGAGTTCTTCGCCGCGCCGCAGTACTCGAATGTCGTACGCGAGGTCGAACTCACCTTCGTCACCAACCAGTACAGCGTCGACGTGATCATCGAGTGCGACAAGCGGGGTGGCTTCTTCACCGGCGGCCACGACAGCTTCGGTCGCTACTCGGTCCAGCACACCGGGGTCGAGTCGGTCGACTGGCTCCGGGTGGTCGACGGCTGGCTCAACCAGACGATCTCGGGCTACGGCAGCCGGGCCAAGCAGGGCCACGGCTTCCACGGCGGCCACGGCCACGGTGGCGGCGGCATGGGCGGTGCGATCGCCGGTGCGGCACTCGGCTTCGGTGGCGGTCTGCTCGCCGGTGAGCTGCTTGAGGACGCCTTCGGCGGCGACGACGGCGGAGACTTCGGCGGCGAGTGAGAGACCCGCACGCCGGTCGAGATGACGATGGTGCCGCGGTCGCCAGGGAGAACCTGACGACCGCGGCACCGTGATGCTCAGGGGTTACCCGCTTCCGGTTGCTGCCGGAAGTCCGTACGGCAGGGCGCTACCCGATTTATCGGTTACCGCCGCGCCGCCACGAGTTACCCGCCTTCGCGATACCACGGCTCAACATGTAGCCGATGCTCAGCAGGGCGATGAAGAACCACGCCCGGTCGGCCCGGAACACGTCGAGGCCCGCGTTGTCATTTCCGATGATCACCGAGGCGGCGATGACACCACCCACGGCCAGCACGAACACGTAGAACTCGGTTGTCAGGAACGCGGGCTTGGTTTCGCTGCCCGGCTTCCGGTCACCACGCCGGCCCGACATCATCTGCTGGTCCGAGACCATCTGTCGGCTCGACATGTCGTCCTGCATGTAGGAGCCCTGCGTGTTGTACTGGTCCGACATGGGTCGGTTCATCGTCGGCTGATCCGACATCCGCTGCGATGACCTGGACGGAGTCTGCGTACTCATCTTTTCCTCCTCAGGATTCGATGAGGCTTTCGGCGCCCCCTCGGCCGCAGTCCGGTCGGCCCACGGTGAGGGCGGCACCACCTGGCTACCCGACCCACTTCCGGGCAAACGAAAAACCTGGTCAGCCGGTCTCCCCGGCGCTGGGGCACGCGCGGACCGTTTAGGCCGGCAGTGCTCGGGCAGGCAGACGGGTACGGATGACATCCCACGAGGTGGTGTGAAGTGCGCGGAGACGACGAGAAACGGAAATCCACCCGCCGGGCCCAGGAACGGGTCGGCCGGGGCGAATACGGCTCACCGGACGAGGTGACCCTCCCCACCGACGGCGAGCACGAGGCTCGCCAGGAGGACTGGCAGGACCCGGCGGACGCCCGTACCGACACCGGTGTGTTCCGGGACGGCGGCCCCACCCGGACACCACGGGGCATGGTGACCACCACCGGGGGCAGCGCCGGCCCGGCGAGTGTCCGCCGGACCGGTCCGCCACGGGGTAAGGGAAAGGTGGCTCCGACCACCACCGGTGACGCCACGACCGGCGGGATGAGCCCCCCGGTCGGTGGGTCGACCAGTGACCAGTCAGGCGGGTCGGTCACCTGACCGACCGGTGATGCCCGGTCCGTCACAGTGCAGTACGCCGAGCCGCTGGGTGGCGCGGGTGAGCGCGACGTACAGGTCGCTGCGCCCGCGCGGCGACTCGGCCACGATCCGCTCCGGCTCCACCACCAGGACGGAGTCGAACTCCAGCCCCTTGGCCTGGGGCACGGTCAGCACCACCACCTGGCTCTCCAACTCCGGGTGCTCGCCGATCGCCGCCTCGGGCACCGCGTCGGTGATCGCCCGACCCAGGTCGGCGGCGAGACCCTCCGGCACGATCACCCCGAGCCGTCCGTCGTCGATCGTGCCGGCCTCCCGTAACACCAGCTCGACCAGCCGGTCCGCCAGCTCGGCCGGCTCGACCCGCAGATCCCAGGGGGGCACGCCGGTGCGGCGTACCGCCCGGGGCGGCTCCAGGTTCGGGTCGATCTCGGCCAGCACCCGCCCGGCCACCTCCATGATCTCGGCCGGGGTGCGGTAGCTCACGCTCAGCTCCCTGATCCGCCAACGGTCGGCCACGTACGGCCCGAGCGCCTGACGCCAGGAGGCCGCCCCACCCAACGCGCCGGTCTGGGCCACGTCCCCGACCACCGTCATCGAGCGGCTCGGGCACCGGCGCATCAGTAGCCGCCACGCCATCGGGGAAAGTTCCTGGGCCTCGTCGACGATGATGTGCCCGAAGGCCCATTTCCGGTCGGCGGCGGCCCGCTGCGCGGTGGTCAGCCGGTCCCCGGTCTCCTGCCGTTCGGCCAGCTCGTCCGCGCCGAGCAGGTCGGTGACGCTGAGGATCTCGCCCTCCGCCTCGTCCTCCAGGTCGATCGAGCGGGAACCGAGCGCGATCTCCAGGGCTCCCTCGGCGTACTCGATCAGTTGCTGCCGCTCCCGCTCGACCAGCGCCTGCGCGGAGCGGTCGTCCTCGCCGAGCAGCTCCGCGCTCTCGTCGAGCAGCGGTACGTCGGCGGGGGAGAAGCCGCCCTCGGGGTCCCGTCGCAGCAGCTCCAACTCGGACTCGGTCAGCTCGTCACCGGTCACCTCGGCCCCGGCGGCGGCGAGCCGTTCGGCGGAGCCGAACAGGTCGGTCAGCAGTTGCTGCGGGGTGAGCACCGGCCAGAGTTCGGCGAGCGCTTCCTGCACCCCGGGTTCGTCGCGCAGTTCGCGCCGGATCTCGGCGAGGTCGGCCTCCTCCAGCAGGTTCTCGCCGCCGAGCGGGTCGGCGCCGATCCGCTCGCCGACCTGGCGGGCCAGTGCGTGGATGATCTCGATGTCGAAGAGTGGCTGGGCCAGGTTGTGCGGCCGACCCGAGCGGCGGGCCCGCTCCCGGGCGACGAGTACGGTCTGCCGGTCCAGCCGGAGGGTGTCCCGCTCGACCACCACGTCCATGCCGTCCTCGGGTACCTGCTGCCGGTCGCGGATCGCGGCGGCGAGCAGTTCGGTCATCACCGGCCGACCCTTGATCTCGGCCACCGTCGCCGGTTCGCTCCGGGTCGCCCTGACCCCGGGGAACAGCTCGCCGACGGTACGCAGCAGGACGCCGGTCTCGGCAAGGGTCGGCAGGACCTGTGAGATGTAGCGCAGGAAGGTGGCGTTCGGGCCGACCACCAGCACGCCCCGGGTGGAGAGCTGCTGGCGGTACGTGTAGAGCAGGTATGCGGCGCGGTGCAGCGCCACCGCGGTCTTGCCGGTGCCCGGACCGCCCTGGACGACCAGAACCCCGGGCAACTCGGCCCGGATCACCCGGTCCTGCTCGGCCTGGATGGTCTGCACGATGTCGCTCATCCGCCCGGTACGGCGGGCGTTGACCGCGGCGAGCAACGCCGCCTCGCCGGTCAGTCCCTCGTGCTCGGTCGTCCTGGCCGCGTCCAGGTCGAGCACCTCGTCATTGATCCCGACGACCTTGCGGAACCGGGTACGGATGTGCCGACGGCGCCGGACTCCGTCCGGGGAGGCGGCGGTGGCGAGGTAGAAGGAACGGGCGGCCGGTGCCCGCCAGTCGATCAGCAGGGGGTCGTACTCGCCCTCGTCGTCGAAGATGCCGATCCGCCCGATGTAGCGGGGCGCCCCTTCCTCGACGTCGAGTCGCCCGAAGCAGAGGCCGTTCTCCACCGCGCCGTACGAGTCGACCTGCTCGGCGTACATGGCGATGGTGCTGTCCCGTTGGGAGCGGGCCTGCGGCGTGCCGCCGACGGTGCGAAGCTGCCCGGCGAGCCGTTGTGCGGCCTGGTCGCGCAGCCGGTCGAGCCGGCCGTAGAGCATGGAGACGTACTCCTGCTCCCGCCCGATCTCGTCGGCGTGCTGGTCATCCGAGGTGCCGGAGTACCTTGACAAACCTTCTCCCCATTAGCTATAGTGTTCCGAGAACGGCATTTATCTGTCGTTCTTTTTTTGTGCCCAAATGACGAACATAGCGCAGCACCGCCTGCTCCGGCCATTTTCCTCTCGGCCGGAGCGCGGCTCGGCATCGTCGGCGGCAACCATTATCGACCCCACCCGGCGGGGATCTCCGCGTCCCGGTCCGTGCCGCCCGTTCCGAACCGAAAAGCCGGCCGGCGCCGCCCGTGGGGGCGACACCGACCGGCGGTTGGTGCCGATCAGCTCCGGACCGTGGCGGTCCGGGCCGGAATCAGTTCAGGCCCTTGGCCACCTCGTACAGGCGCTGCGGGGTGACCGCGCCGGCAAGCACCCGGCCGTCGTCGAGCAGCAACACGTTCACCAGCTTCGTGGTGAAGAGTCGGCCGCTGCCCCAGTCCCCGTTCACCTTCGGAAACGCGTCGAGCAGGCCGTCCGCCAACTCAGCCGGGGCTCCGGTGACGGCCCCGGCAGCGGTGTCGCCGGTTGCCGTACCGCTCGGGGTCCCGGTCGGCGGGCGCCCCACCAGGACGGTGGTCCAGCCGGTGCCGACCGTGCTCAGCCCGTCCGGTGCCGCTTCGCCCTGCGGCTTCTGTCGCTGCTCCGGGTGCCCGCTGCCCTCGTCGGTGACCTGGGTCCCCGGCGGCGGGTTGAAGGTGAACTGGCTGTCGCCGGGCCGGTTGAAGTCGACCTGGGTGAACGCCATCTCGAAGGCGGGTTTCTCGGTGTCGGCGGCGAAGACCTCGAACCGCAGCGGTACGTGTTCCCTGCTGTCGATCGCGACCCGGATCTGGTCCACCAGCGACCTCGTGTCCCTGGGACGCAGGATCAACTCGTACGCGTGCCGCCCGGCGATCGTGGCCGCCCGACCCACGGTCACCTCGGTGCTCGGGTCGATCGCGGCCAACGCCCGGTCGGCCGCCTCCTGCGGCGTCGACGGCAGGCCGGTCGGGATCTTCCCGGTCACCGCGCTCGGATCCTCCCCGGTGGTCCCGGGCAGCGTGTAGTGGGTGGCCGTGTTGTCCTGGCTGCGCCAGGTCCAGAGATCGGCACCGTTGCGGACGAAGTCGCTCTCGCCGAGGGTGCCGAGCAACGCGACCCGGGCGCGGTCCGGTCCGGCGTACCAGACCCGGAGGGTGTGCGTACCCGATGCCAGTGCGGTCAGGTCACTGCCGGAGCCGGCGAGGCCGGCCAGGGCGGGCAGGCCGAGGTCGGCTCGTTGGACGACCGTGCCGGAGAAACCGTCCACCTGAGCGGTCTGCAGGTCGACCAGGAGTTGGGCGGCACTGCGCGGCGGCAGGGCCGGGTCGGCAGCCGCGCCGAGCGTACCGATGGCGGCGCCACCGCCGATCACCACCGCCGTGGCGGCGACCGGCACCAGCCAGCGCAGCGCCGGGCGGTTCTTGAACACAGACATGTCGTACCTCCTGCCGCCCATGTTGCCCTGCCGGTGCTGTGCGGGAGCTGAGAAGTGGTGTTGGACGCGCCGGTGACGGTGGCACCCTTGGCGGGTGCGGTTGCTGGTGGTGGAGGACGAGGCGCGGCTCGCCGCCGCCCTGCAACGGGGTCTGCAGGCGGAGGGTTTCGCGGTCGACATCGCCGGTGACGGGGTCACCGGTCTCGACCTCGCCCGCCACGGTGGGTACGACGCCATGATCCTGGACGTGATGCTGCCCGGGCTCTCCGGCTACCGGGTGGTGCGCCAGCTACGGGCCGAGGAGCAGTGGCTGCCGGTGCTGATGCTCTCGGCCAAGGACGGCGAGTACGACCAGGCCGACGGACTGGACTGCGGGGCGGACGACTACCTGACCAAACCCTTCTCGTACGTGGTGCTGCTGGCCCGGCTCCGGGCGCTGCTGCGTCGTGGCGCGCCTCAGCGTCCGGCGGTGCTCACCGCCGGGGACCTCAGCCTCGATCCGGCCCGACGGCGGGTGACCCGGGCCGGCGCGGAGGTCGAACTGACCGCCCGTGAGTACGGGGTGCTGGAGTATCTGCTGCGCCGGGCCGGGGAGGTGGTCTCCAAGACGGAACTGCTCGACCACGTCTGGGATGCCAGCCTGGAGACCGCCCCGAACGCGGTCGAGGTG
The DNA here is from genome assembly GCF_044458865.1 of Micromonospora sp. NPDC050417. Taxonomy (NCBI): domain Bacteria; kingdom Bacillati; phylum Actinomycetota; class Actinomycetes; order Micromonosporales; family Micromonosporaceae; genus Micromonospora; species Micromonospora sp. NPDC050417. Next base: position 195,416 of record NZ_JBITIH010000008.1, on the reverse strand, counting down.
TACGTCGGTTATCTCCGCCGCAAGATCGGTCGGGACCGCCTCCAGACGATCCGTGGCGCCGGCTACCGCCTCACCAACACATGAGCCTCCGCCAACTCCTGCCCCCTCGGTTAGGAAGGGCCCCTTCCTCTACCGAAAGCGATAAGAAGGGGCCCTTCCTTACCCTGAGCCTGCGGGCGCGGCTGATGGTGATCGGGGTGGCGGGGCTGGCGGCCGGGTTGGCCGTCGGCGGAGTGCTGCTGGTCGTGGCGCTCGGCTACGCGCTGGAGCGCACCGTCGACACCGAGGCGTTCAAGACCGCCGACGCGGTCGCCATGCTGGTCACCGAGAACGCCCTGCCGAACCCGCTGCCGGTGGCCGGGGCGGAGGTACGCGTGCAGGTGGTCGACGCGCGTTCGCGGATCACCGCCGCCAGCATCAATGCCGACCGGCTGGTGCCGATGCTCGACCGCGACCAGATCACCCGTATCCGGGACCGGTCCGGGATCTACATTCCGGGACGTCAGCTCGGGGTGAGCGGCCCGGTACGCGTGGTCGCGGTGCCCGCCGGCCCACCCGGTGACCCGCAGACCGTACTCGTGGCCAAGTCGATGACCGACGTCACGCACAGCCTGAAGGTGGTGCGTACCGTCCTGACGATCGGGTTCCCACTGCTGTTGGTCCTGCTGGCGGTGGTCGCCTGGCGGGTGATCGGCGCGACCCTGCGGCCGGTGGAGGCGCTGCGGGCCGGGGCCGAGGAGATCACCGGTGGTGCCCGGCCGGGGCAGCTTCCGGTACCCGCGTCCCGCGACGAGATCCACCGGTTGGCGGTCACGCTCAACGGGATGCTGGACCGGCTGGAGGCGGCCCGGGTCCGACAGCGCGCTTTCGTCGCCGACGCCGCGCACGAGCTGCGCAGCCCGTTGGCGAACATGCGTACCCAGTTGGAGGTGGCGCAGCACCTCGGCGACCGTACCGACTGGGCGGGGGTCGCCGACGACCTGCTGGCCGACACCAACCGGTTGAGCCGCCTGGTCGACGACCTGTTGCTGCTGGCCAGGGCCGACGACGGGATCCCCCGGCCGCGACGGGCGAGTGGGCCGGTGGAACTGGTGGAGTTGCTGACCGGGGTGGCGCAGCGGTATCCGTCTCCGCCGGTGCGGGTCACCCCCACCGACGTACCGGCGTGGACCGAGGGGGAACCGGACGCGCTGAGCCGGGTGGTGGCCAACCTGCTCGACAACGCCGTACGGCATGCGGCCGGCGAGGTGGTGCTGACCGTGGCGGCGTCGGACCGCTCCGACCCGGGCTTCCACCGGGTGACCGTCACCGACGACGGTCCGGGTATCCCGGAGAGCGACCGGGAGCGGGTCTTCGACCGGTTCACCCGGTTGGACGACGCACGGACCCGGGATGCCGGCGGAGCCGGGCTGGGCCTGGCCATCGTCCGTGAGCTGGTACGCCGCCTCGGCGGTACGGTCCGGCTCGGGCCGGCCGATGTCGGTGTCGGTGTCGACCACACCGCCCCTCACCTCGGCCCCGCACCCGCCCCGGCCCCCGCACCCGCCCCGGCCCCCGCACCCGCCCCGGCTCCCGCCCCCGGTCTACGGGTCGAGGTACGGCTACCGGCCGTGCGACCGCCGGTTGGCTGAACAGCGGGCCCTCAGCTTGCCCCGGTTCGTTTGGTGCAGACCGGTTCGCTCCGTCCCACCAGGTCCACCGAGTAGACGACGGCCACCGTGAAGCAGTAGTCGGTGTTCCGATTCAGCGAGTAGACGATGAAGCTGTCGGTGCCCGGCGGGAGTTCGTGGATGGCCCGGGGGTCCTGCCCGGTCCGCCCGGCCGAGATCACCACCGGACCCTCCGCGCCCGGCGGATAGGTCCAGCTGAGGCTGACACTGTCCCGGCTGTCCCGCAGGGTGAGTCCGCTGGGCGGCGCCCCGGGGGTGACCGGCGGCGTGGCGACCGCGCCGGCCGGTGCGCTCTGTTGCGGCGTCGTGCCCGGGCTCGGTCCGTTCGGGGTCGGTTGACCCGGTCCACTCGGGCCCGGGTCGGAGTCGCTGGTCAGCGCGAAACCGGCGACCACGGCAACCGTGCCGAGCAGCACCACGACCAGGCCGGCGAGGATCACCGGGAGGGTCCGCCGCAGCGGCCGGCGCGGCGGTTGGTAGATCCGGACCGGCAGTTTCGCCTGTTGCCGTCGTTCCGGCAGGTGGCGGGTGCCGGTTGCGCCCCCCGTACCGGGGGTGCGGAACCCGTCGTCGCCGGGTTCGGTCGCCATGCTCGGTACGGCGGGCGGCAGCGGGGAACCGCCACCGGGGAGCAGCGGGGAACCGCCACCGGGGACCGAGTGGTCCCAGCCGCCACCGGCCGGGGCACGATCCCAACCGCTGCCGGCCGGCGCGTGGTTCCAGTCCGTGCCCGAGGGCTCGTGGGCCCAGGAGTCGTTGTCCCGTTCGGTCGACTGGTCGGTGCGCCAGCCCGATTGGCCGCTCGCCGTCCAACCGTTGCGGTCGTCGGCGAGATCGTCGCCCGGATCGGGTTCGGTCCGGTCGGGGGGCCACCACCGGCTGTCATGCTCGACCGCGCTCTCGTCGGACGCGGGGTAGACGGCGTCGGCCGGCGAGGCGCCGGGGCCGAACGGGCCGTGGTCCACCGGCGAGCGGGGCGGAGGCACCCTGGGCGTTGGCATTCGTGCTGGTGGCGGGGGGTCGGGCGGACCGACGCCCGGGGGTGTTGCCGCAGCCGGATAGCGCTCGCTGGCTGCTGCCACCGACGGGTAGTTCTCGGTGGTCGACGGGTAACCGCCCACGGGTGTGGTGGACGACTCGGCGGCGGGTGGATAGGCCGCATACGAGGTGGCGGGGGTCGGGTAGTCGTGCTGTGGTGCGACGTGGGCGCCGGTCGGGGCGGTGCGGTCGTCCGGGGTGGGGTAGGCGTCGGTAGGCGTCGGGTAGCCGTCCGGGGCGGGGTAGGCGTCGGCGGGCGTCGGGTAGCCGTCCGGCCCGGGGAAGTGGTCGGTAGCGGTGGACGGTGCGGGGTCGAGGTGGCCGGCCGGCGTCTGGTCCGGCTCGGTGGACTCCCCGTCGGCGCAACTGTGGTCCGGGTTCGCCGCCGCGCGGGCAAGTGCCGCCACCTGCACGGCGAGCGGGTGGTCGGCGGGAAGGTGTTCGCGGCACAGTTCGCGGGCGAGGGCCAGGTGTTCGTGTGCCTCGGCGAAGTGCCCGCAGTCGCGCTGCATCGAGCCGAGTCGGGCGAGCATCCGGATGCCGCTGAGGTGGCCGTCGCCGTACACCTCGCGGTGCAGCTCCCAGGCGTCCTCCAGCCGGTTGCGCGCGAGTTGGCACTCACCCTGGGCGTACTCCACTGTGGCCAGGTCGGCGTGGGCGGCGAGGACCCGTAGTGACTCGGGACCGTCGGTGGCGGTCAGCTCGATGATGACGTCGCGGTAGAGCCGGGCGGCCCGTTCGTGGCTGCCGACCCGGTGCAGTACGGCGGCGAGGGTCGCCGCGCTGGCGACCGTACGCTGGTCAGACGGGCCGTGGAGCCGGGTGGCGGCGGCGTACGCGAACGCGGCCCAACCCCGGGCGGAGTGGGGTTCGCCGAGTGCGACCAGCACCCTGGCCTGTAGCCCGGCTGCCTCGGTCAGTTCCGGTGAGGCGTGTGCCGGTCTGGGATCGGCGCTGTTGAGGGCGGCGCTGAGGAGTTCCTGCGCGCCGGCCAGGTCGCCGGCGGCCACGAGCTGTTGCGCCTGGGGGGTGAGATCGCCGAAGCCGGGAGACACGTCCCATCGTGCTGGTCCAGCAACGTTCAGTACAAGAGGTGGATGGGGGGCAGTTTGGTCATGATGCTGGACGTTTCGGGTCGAGATGGTCGACCAATGCTTCGCTGATTCGCCGCAGTTGGTCGATCTGCGCTGGGCTGAGCGGGTCGAACAGATGCCGGCGTACTCCCTCGACGTGTCCGGGCGCGGCGGCGGCCAGTTCCGCGAAGCCTTCGTCGGTCAGGACGGCGAGCTGGCCTCGGCGGTCGGTGGGACAGTCCTCGCGCCGGACCCAGCCGAACTGTTCAAGGCGCCCGATGGCGTGTGAGAGCCGGCTGCGCGAGGAGCCCACCCGCTCGGCCAGTTCGCTCATCCGTAGCCGTCGGTCGGGGGCTTCGGAGAGGTGGGCCAGGATCACGTAGTAGGCGTGCGGCATGCCGGCGTCCTGTTGCAGCTCCCGGTCGAGCGTTTCCATCAGCGCCTGGCTGGCGGCGAGGAAGGTCCGCCAGGTGCGCTGTTCCTCGGGATCGAGCCAGCGGGTCATGAGGTAGAGCATAACTCCGATGGTTGAACGTTCAACTATCTCGCGCTACCGTGGGCACATGGGTATCCACCGCCTCAACCACGCCGTACTCTTCGTCAGCGATCTGGCCCGCAGCGTTGCCTTCTACCGCGACGTGCTCGGCTTCCAGCCCGTCCCGATGACGCCGGACAACTTCTCCGGAGCCGTGTTCCTCCAGGCCCCGGGCTCCACCAACGACCACGACCTGGGCCTGTTCGAGATCGGCGGCAACGCCGGACCGTCCGGCGCCGGGCGCACCACGGTCGGCCTCTACCACCTCGCCTGGGAGGTCGACACCCTCGACGAGCTGTCGGCGACCGCCGCCCGGCTCGCCGAGGCTGGTGCGCTCGCGGGCAGTTCCGACCACGGCACCACCAAGAGCCTCTACGCCCACGACCCGGACGGGCTGGAGTTCGAGGTGGTCTGGCTGGTCCCCGCCGACCGGCTCGACGACGCGGCGCTCGCCGCGCGCAAGCGGATCGGCCGGCTCGACCTCGCCCGGGAGAAGCAGCGGTACGGCGGGCAGACACGCGGCGGAGTGGGCATCTCCGTACCGGCCTGACGGGGCGGGCGTACGAAGCCGACCGGTGAACCCGGCCGGCGCGGGGCGGGGCGGATGTGACACCGCCTCGATCGGCACGGTACAACGACAGCATGGATCCCGACCCGATCACCGATGTCCTGCGTGACCTGCTCGTTTCCGGGGTCGCCGAGTGGGCCCCCGGCGCGATGTCCGCCCCCGGGCGCCGCGCCACCCTGGTGTACGCGTACCCGGGGGGAGACAGCGCGACGGTCGAGGCGGCGCTGCGGGTCTTCTCCGGTCCCGGCCAGCCGAGGCGGGGACAGCGGTTGACCGTCGTGGTGCTCGCCGCGCAACCGGGCGACCTGGGTGGTCGGCTCGGTGCCGGTCAGGCCGAGCTGCCGGCGGAGATGAACGTGTACGTCGTACCCGGTGGATTCGACCGGCTGCCGGTGGCGCTCAAGGCGGCCGGTGCCGCCGGGGCGCCACTGTTGGCGGTGCTGGACGCGAGCCGGGGACCAGCACCGGACCGGGCGGCGGTCGCGGCGGTCACCGCGGGGCGACCGGCCGAGGTGCTGATGGTGCTCGGTGGTCCGGCGCGGACTGAGATGGACCACCGCGAGGTGCTCTCGGACGCCGGGTTTTCCCTGGTCGGGGACGTCGAGTTGATCGGTACGCCGGATATCCCGCCTCGGCTGCTGGTCTTCGGTACGTCCTCCGGCAAGCGACTGGAGGCATTCAAGGACGGGCTCTGGGCCGTCGGCGGCGACTCGCGGGTCCGTTACCGGGATCCCCATGTGCCCGGAGAGCCACTGCCGTTGACGCCGAGTCCGGACCCGCAGCCGCTGGGACGACGTCTACTGGCCCGGCTCGGGACTGTGGGCCGGTCTTCGGTGAGCGAGTTGCGCCAGTTCACCGCCGGGCAGACGGTCTACCGGGCGGGAGACGCGAACCGGGCCCTGCTCGACCTGCTCGGCTCAGGACTGGTACGCCGTGACCCGGTCGACGGCCGGCTCGGCGGCGACGTCGTGATCGAGTTGGTGTCACCGCCGGTCACGCCTCCCGGGTCGGCCGCCCTGGTCGGCTGACCGTCCGTAGGACCGGGGCGGCTCCGAGGTGGAGCGGACATATAGAGCGGGGTGCCCGACCCGCTGGCCGGCACCCCGCTCGGGTCGTTCGGTCAGTGTCGCGCCTTGTCCTGCTTCCATGACAGCGGGCCGGGCAGGTCGACGCGGTGCGCGCGGGCCCGGGAGTTCCACGACCAGCGGCCGATCTTGATGCTCCAAGAGGAGAAGCCGTTTTCGGTGAAGTTGAGGATCAGCGGACCGAACTTCTTGCGCTTCCGGAACATCAGGCCCATGGCCGTGCTCCCTTCGTAGGTGCGTGGATGTCGGGGGACAGGTCCAGGGTTCCCTGCTCGCTCCCGGGCCAAACCTGGCCGGTCCTCTTGCGACGGTCCTGAACGCAGCCGGCCGACGGGCGCCCGACGGGCCGGCTACCGACCTGATCGGCACCCCGACCGTTGGTTCAGCGTGGTTGCCACGCGTCGGGCCGGGTGGTCAGCTTCCGTACGTGGGCCGGCATTCGTCCGCTGACCAGTTCGGCCAGGCTCACCTCGTCGACCACGTCACGAACCGCTGCCCGGACCGCGATCCAGAGCCGGGGCAGGTTCTCGGCGGCACCTTCGTACTGGGTCTCCTCGGGGCGCAGTCCCCGTACGCCCGCGAGTGGCCCGTCGACGGCTCGCAGGATCGCGCCGACGCTGACCTCCCGGGGCGGGCTCGCCAGGGTGTAGCCGCCCTCCGCGCCGCGCTGTGCCCGTACGATGCCGGCGCGACGCAGGTCCGCTAGGACTGCTTCGAGAAACTTGCGTGGCATGTCCTGCTGTTGGGCGATGGCCTGGGCCGACATCAGCGACGGGTACGCCGAGGCGAGGCTCAGCGCCGCCCGGACCGCGTAGTCGCCGCGCGCGGATATTTGCACCACACCATCATGCCCGTTCGCCGCCCCTCCCTCTGGGACAGGCTCGCGGCCAGTAACCAGCGTCTGGATGGAGGCGGGGCGGGCGCTATCCGGGAACCGAGGCGTGCGGTGGCGCACCGAGCAGGAGCTGCGGCCCGACCGGACGTTGTCCCGGCACCCGTGGCGTGACCGTGGGCCGGTCGGGACCGCTGGTCCCGTTGCCAGCCGTCTCGGGGAGTTCCGACCCGTCGCCGACGTGAACCATGGTCCGGCCCAGCCCGGTCCGGAAGGCGCCTGGACTCTGACCCACCTCACGCTGGAAGAAGCGGCCGAAGTTGGTCGGTTCGGGAAAGCCGAGCCGCCGCCCGATCTCGGCGATCGGTTCGTCGGTCGCCGCGAGCAGTCGCCGTGCCTGCAAGGCCACCCGGTCGTCGACCAGCTGTTTCGCGCTACGGCCGGTCTCGGCGAGGCAGGCGCGGGTCAGGGTACGCACCGAGCAGCCCAACCGGGCGGCGTAGTCCTCCACCCGCCGGGTGTCCTGGAAGTGCGCCTCGATCTCCCGGCACAGCCGCTGGTACGTGCCGTTCTCCGCGGTAGCCGACGGGTCCGCGTCCTCCGCTGCCGGTGCGACCGGCGACGCGGGCGTCCCGCTGGGAAGCAGGGCGAGTCGGAGCAGGAGCACGGCGAGCTGGTGGCGCAGCAGGTCGACGGCGAGCTGGCCGCCCCGGTGGCGTTGACAGTCCACCACCAGTTGGCTCACCTCATTGATCACCGCATCCTGGTCCTCGCCGGCCAGTTGCCAGTGGGTGGGTCCGAGCGGCAGGCTGCCGGGGGTGAGTCGGTCGAGGGTGTCGTCGGACCAGCAGACGACCGCCGCGTCCCATCCGCCCGGTGCGCCGGTACGGACAAGCTGGCCCGGTCGGGCCAGGATCAGTGTCCCCGGTCGGCACTGGTACGGCTGGAAGTCGACCTCGTAGCTGCCGTGCCCGACGGTCACCAGGAGCAGAAGATGGTGGTCGAGCAGCGCGGGCCGTCTCGGTCCGGACTCGGTCGACAACTCACGCAGGGTCGAAGTGCCGATGCGCGCCCATCGTGGTGTGAGGGCGGACCCGGCCGTGGGCTGGGAAGTCTGACCGAAACGGACCATCCGCCTGACGGTAGCCGCAGCTCAGGCCCCGCGCATCCGAGCGCGCCGACGCGTGTCCGATTGATTTCAGACAGTGACCGGATGGGACCAGTAGTTGGACTGCCGGCCATCGCGGTCGTGCCGAAGTGGTTCTGTGGCCGCGTCGTGGTCAGTGACCCGGCGTGCGGTCGTCGATGCCGTACACCCGTAGTTCGTCGACCCGGTGGTCGTCGAAGGCCGCGCCGGCCCGTTCCAGCATCTTCGGGTCGTCGTCGATCGCGAACTCCGGCAGCACCTCGGTCTCCTCCGTCTGGATGTGCTGGGCGACGGCTTCGCTGAATTCGCGTAGTGCCCCGTCGAACCGGTCGCTGCTCGGGTCGCTCGCGCGCAGTGCCTCAAGCCGTTCCTCGGCGGTAGCCAGATCTGGCATCTGGTCGGCGGCCCGGTCGTCCCCGGCCAGCAGCGGATAGACCTGTTCGGCGGCGCGCCGGTGGGCGGCCAGCCGGGCGCGGACCTCCTCCACCACGGCTACCCGGTCGACGGCGGGATCCCGAAGCTGGTGGAGGAGTTTCTCCAGGACCCGGTGGTCCTGCTGGATCAGGCTAACCGCGTCGTTCATCGCGTCATCCTCCTGGAGAGCCGAGCATCCGCTGGGTACCCGGCGTCGAGGCGCGTCAAACGGCACCCGTCCCGTCCCGTCCCGCCCCGCCGGTCGGCGAGGTCCGTCGACGCTTGTGGTCGACGCCCCGGTCGCCCGGTCCGGGGCCGTCCTTGCTGGACCAGAGCATGGTCAACGCCCGACGTTGGCGCGGGGCGACGGCGGGGGAGCGGACACCGCCGGGGACCAGCCGGACCCGAGGGACGGGCGGGTCCGAAGGGTTGCCCCGGCGGTGGCACCGCGACTAAGTTTCCGAACGGTATCGGATGAGTTAGCGATGTCACAATAGTGACAAACGACGATTCCCGGGAGAGGTGCGCATGCCGGGGCTCTTCTCGGTCGAGGGCAAGACGGTGCTGGTCACCGGCGGCTCGCGGGGGATCGGGTTGATGATCGCCCAGGGCTTCGTCGAGGCGGGCGCGTCGGTGATCATCTCTTCTCGTCGCGCCGACGTCTGTGACGAGGTGGCGCGGAGGCTCTCCGAATTCGGCACCTGTGAGTCGATCCCCGCCGACCTCTCCAGCGCCGAGGGCGCCGACCGGCTCGCCGAGCTGGTGTCGGCTCGGGTGCCCGCGCTGGACGTGCTGGTGAACAACGCCGGAGCCACCTGGGGTGCGCCGCTGGAGGCGTACCCGGAGAGCGCTTTCGACAAGCTCTGGGCGGTGAACGTCAAGGCGGTGTTCCGCCTCACCACGGCACTGCTGCCCGCGCTGCGCGGTTCGGCGAGTCTCGCCGACCCGGGCCGCGTGATCAACATTGGGTCGATCGACGGCATCCGGGTGCCCTCGATGGAGGTCTACGCCTACGCGGCGACCAAGGCGGCGGTGCACATGCTGACCCGGAGCCTGGCCCACCAACTGGCCCCGGAACACATCACCGTCAACGCGATCGCGCCCGGTCCGTTCGAGAGCAAGATGATGGCTTTCGCGTTGAATGACCCGAACACCCGGGCGGCCATCGAACACCAGGTGCCGCTCGGCCGGATCGGTCGACCAGAGGATATGGCCGGGGCGGCGATCTACCTGGCCTCCCGCGCCGGCGCGTACCTGACCGGTGCGGTTATTCCGGTCGACGGTGGCATGACGACCCACGGCTGACCGATCGGCACGATCCAGGCGACAACGTCGCATGCCCTGCAACCTCACCCCGGGCCGTACGTGCCGGGTCAGGGTAGGCCGACGCCGCGCGGACTCGGCAGGTCCGCGCGGCGCCGCTGTTGTCCCTGCCGTTCAGCGACCGGCGAGCAGCCGGTTGACCGCGGCATCGACGTCCAGGTGTTCGCTCTCCCTACCCCGGGGCACGACCACGTAGGTCCGCCGCAGGAACCTGACCAGGACGCTCCGGGGCACCTCGAACAGTGCGTTCCCGTCTGGTGAGGAAAGGGCGAGCGCGACGAAGTCTCCGCGCGGTGTGGCCCAGGGCCACACCCGGACATCGCCGATTCCGGCGGGCTCGTCGAGCCCGGTGACGAGTAGCTCTCGGGCGAAGGACCAACTGACCGCTTCGCCGCCGGCAGATTCGGCATGAAACAGGACATGGACCGCGTACGGGTCGGCTGGGTCGTAGCGCAGACTGGCGCGCACCGGCAGCGCGGTGGCATCAGGTGCGACGAGCCTTAACGACGTCTCGACCTCGACTGTCGTCGGTCGGATGACACTCATGGACGTTCTCCCCCCGGCACCGCTGCGGGGCGTACGTGCCCCGCTTTTCCCATCCTCAGGCGATGAACCTGGTTACGCTCCGCCATACGCTGATCTCACCCAGTAGTGGGAAGAGGGTCCCCAAACGCCGCTCAAAATCGAAAATTTAGGTAGGATGTCCAGTTCTACCCAGGTCCCTGATTCCACCCGGCGCCGGATGGTTCACACGTCGACTCACTCCGGTAACGTCCAGTCGTCCTGTTGAGTGACGGGCCGGGGCGACACTGAGGGTCGAAATGGTCCTCAAATGCTCCTGAATGGAGCAATGACCAACGGTGACGGCGACCGCGGTGCGCCCGATGCTGGGGGGTCGACACCCGTGATCGAGGAGCGGAGGTACCAAGTGTCCGACGACGAGCGCGTCACCTACGAGAGCGGGTCGAAGCCCGCCGAGGGCGACTCCCTGGTGGCGGAGCGAGAGTCGGAGCCGAGGAGTCTTCGGCAGCGGGTGCAGACCGCCCTGGAGATTATCCGGGCCAACCCGACCGGCCGGATCGCGCTCAAGATCATCGTGGCGGTGGTCGGCGCGGTGGTGGTGCTGGTCGGTCTGGCGCTCATCCCGTTGCCCGGTCCCGGCTGGCTGCTGGTGATCGCGGGCCTCGGAGTCTGGGCGATCGAATACCACTGGGCCCGACGCCTGCTCACCTTCACCCGGCGCAACGTGCATGCCTGGACCCGCTGGGCGACCCGGCAGTCCTGGCCCGTACGGCTCCTACTCGGGGCGGTCGGCCTGGTCTTCGTCAGCGTGGTTGTCTGGCTCTCGCTGAAGTTCAGCCTCGGTATCGACCTGGTCGCCAACGCACTCCACTACCTCGCGACCCACTGAGACCCAGTCGGCGCCCCCGCTCGCTGGGGTGGCCACCCCCGAAGATGCGGGGGGCCGACCGGATCAGGTAGAGTCATGCGCGCTGAGGGCGATTAGCTCAGCGGGAGAGCGCTTCGTTCACACCGAAGAGGTCACTGGTTCGATCCCAGTATCGCCCACCACTAAGAGGGTATGTCCTGTCGAAGGACATACCCTCTTGTTGTTGTCGGGTGCCCGTTCGACGGATTCGTGGCTCCACCATTCAGCCCTGCTTTTTCCGTTGAGTCCGGTGTGACCCGAATGGTCCCTACAAGCTGGTCGATCAGGTTGCTATGACCGGCGTAACCCCATTCATCCCCGGTTCGTTGAGCGCGAAGAAGCGTGACAGCGGAGATGAAGCGGGACAGCGCGAAGAAGCGGGGCGGTGGCAGTCCGGACGCGGGTGCCGGTCGACCCACCCAACGGGTGAACTCCCGGCCCCCGAGCGGACGCGCCCGGCGACCTGGTCCATGTCCATACTGGATCGCATGGACGAGGAACCGGGGACGCTCGGTGATGACCTGAGGGTCGTCGGCAGCCTGGCCCTCCTCGGCTTCTGCTTCGGACTCGTGATGGCCACGGTCGTGGACGTCATGAACTGGCCTGGACTCGGATTCGTCTGCGCCAACGCCGTGGCCGGTGGGCTGGGCGCGATCGTCCTGCGTGGCTACCGGCTCCGTGCCGTGCTCGCCTTCGGCGTGACCATGCTTCCCTGCCTCGCGCTCGGCCACCTGGTCGTCGGAGATCGACTACCGGATCCGTGGCGCGACTTCCTGCCGGCGGCCGTCGCCATCGCACTCGGAAGCCACGTGGCCGCGGTCGCCGTGCACCGGAGGCGACTCAGGAGACCGGTCGTTTCGTGACCCCTGGCGACCACCACCACCGTCATCACCGGTGGTGGTGACTGACGTACCGGTCGGTCGCGAACCCGGCACTCGGGCGAGGAGGTGGCTAGGCTCGCCAACGGCGGCACCCGCCAGCCATGAGCAGCGAGGAGGCGCGACATGACCACCCCTGACGGATCGGCCGAGACGGACGTCTGGTTCCCCCACGACGAGGGCCAACTGTCGGCGGAGGACACGCTGGAGGACCGAGGGCTCGACGACGCGCTCGACGAGGGCTACTCCCCGCCGGAGAACTATCGGGGCTCGACCGCCTTCGGTGTGACCGCCGAGGAGGCGAGCATTGGTGAGTCGCTCGACCAGCGGCTCACCCAGGAGGTTCCGGAGCAGGCGACGCCGTGGGACGGCCCGGTGCTCCGTACCGACCTCGACGAGGACGCGCTCTCCCGCGAGGCCGACGAGTTCCTGGATGCCAACGAGGTCGGGGATCTGCGGGCCGGGCGCCTGGTCGCCCCGGACGAGGGGTTCGGGCCTGACGTCGACGGTGAGTCGATCGGCAGCGATGTCGGAATCGACGGTGGCGGCGCGTCGGCCGAGGAGGCCGCGATGCACATCGTCGAGTTCCCCTGACGGAGCCTGACCGACCCGACCGACCCGACCGACCTGACCGGTCCGAGCGGTTCGACCGACGGGCCGGTGCCGGTGTGACGTGCCCCGCACCGGCTCGTGGGAACTCCAGATCACGTCCGCACGACCACCTACCGGGTTCCGGAACAGGCGGAAGTGAGGTCGGTGCTCGTGCGGGGTGGACGGATCGTGGCGCGGATGACGGTGCCGGCGGTCGCCGGGATCGCCGTACTCCTGGCTGGTGTGCCGGCCGCCGCGCCGGCCTGGGCGCATTCCCGGCTGCTCGGCACCGACCCGGCCGACGGCGCGACCGTGACCAGGCAGGTCGCGGCGGTCCGGCTGACCTTCGACGAACTCGTCCGGGCCGACCTCAGCACCGTCGTGGTCGAGGGCGCGGACCAGCGTCGTTACGGTGACGGGCCGGTCCGGGTGGTGGACCACGAGATGAGCCAGCCGGTGCACCCGCTGCGTTCCGGTGACTACCGGGTCGCCTGGCGGGCGATCTCCGCCGACGGACATCCGGTGCAGGGCGAGTTCCGGTTCACCGTGGCGCTGCCACCCGGGCAGGAACCGGCGGAGCCGGTCCAGCCCGCACAGCCGGCCGAAGCGGACCGGGCCGATGCGACCGCGACCACACCGGCCGGTCCGGACGGACGCTGGTGGTGCGCGGGGGGAGCGGTCGCCCTGGTCGTCGCCGCCGCCGGCCTGATCCGGGTACGGCACCGCCGAGCGGTCCGGGCCCGATGAGCGGCCCAGGTGAACCGGGGACCGCCGCCGCTCCCGGCTCCGCCGTCCCCGCCGTCGGCGGTGGGCGGCGCTGGTGGTTGCCGGTCGCCGTCGGGGTGGCGGCGCTGGCCGTGCTGCTGCTGACTCTCCGGCTCGGCGGTGCGGTGGAGAGCACCGCGATCGCCGGACTGCCCGACCCCGGCCCGGTCACCCGCTGGGGGCTGCCCGTGGTACGGCTGGTCCTGGACGGGTTCGCCACGGTCACCGTCGGTCTGCTGCTCACGGCCGCCTTCCTGCTCCCCGGTGACCGCAGCAGTGTGTCACCGCGCGGTTACCTCCTGCTCCGTTGGGCGACCGGCTGTGCGCTCGGCTGGGCACTCTCGGCGATCGCCATGCTGGTGCTGACCGTCTCCGACCTGCTCGGACAGCCGATCCCCGAACTGCGTTCCGCCACCGTCCTCAGTTTCGCCACCTCGATCAGCCAGGGACGGGCGCTGGCCTTGCAGGCGGGGCTGGCGCTGCTGCTCGCCGTACTGTCCCGGGCCGGGGTTTCCCGGACACTGGCCGCGACCACGGCCGTACTGGGGCTGGTGGCGGTGCTGCCACCGGCGTTCACCGGGCACGCGGCCGGCGCCGGCAACCATCAACTGGCGGTGACCAGCCTGGCCCTGCACGTACTGGCCGCCACCGTCTGGCTCGGCGGCCTGGTTGGGCTCCTTCTCGTACGGAACGTGCGGTTGCTGTCCGACGCGGCGGCGCGGTACAGCCGGCTCGCCTTGGCCTGCTTCGTCCTGGTGACGGTGAGCGGGCTGACCAACGCCTGGGTACGCCTGGGGGAGTGGAACCAGCTCTGGCACTCCGGCTACGGCGCCCTGCTGCTCGGAAAGATCGCCGCGTTGCTGCTCCTGGGCGGGATCGGTGCCCTCCACCGGGCCCGTACGCTGCCGGCCCTTCGGGCCGGAAGGGCGGGCGCGTTCGTCCGGCTGGCAGCCGGGGAGGTGGCCGTCTTCGCGGCCACGTTCGGTCTGGCCGTGGCGCTGTCCCGGAGCCCGACCCCGGTTCCGGTCGACCCGGTCGAGCCCGATCCGCTGGTCGAACTGCTCGGCTTCGCACTGCCACCGGCGCCGACAGCGGCTCGGATGCTCGGCGACGTACTGCCGGACATGTTCTTCCTGACCCTGACCGGGTTCGGGATCGCCGCGTACGTGACCGGCGTGTATCGACTGCGCCGCGCGGGGCACCGGTGGCCGTGGTCGCGGACCGCGAGCTGGCTGGCCGGGTTGCTGCTGCTCGCCGCGATCACCAACCTCGGCGTCGCCCGGTACGCGTACCTGCTCTTCAGTGTGCACATGGTCCAGCACATGGTGCTCTCCATGGCGGTGCCGATCCTGCTCGTCGGCGGGGCACCGGTCACGCTTGCCCTGCGGGCGCTGCGCCGACCCGCCGATCCCGAGGTGCGGGGCGCCCGGGAGTGGTTGCTGATCCTGATCCACAGCCGGGTGACGCGGGTGCTGACCCATCCGCTGGTCGCCCTCGGCATCTATGTCGCCAGCCTGTACGGGCTCTACTTCAGCGGGCTGCTCGGCACCCTGATGCGTTACCACCTGGGGCACCTGGCGATGCTCACCCACTTCGTGCTCGCGGGTTACCTGCTCTTCTGGGTGCTGATCGGGGTGGACCCCGGGCGGCGGCGGCTGCCCCAGCCGCTGCTCGTCGTGATCCACTTCGCGGCGATGATCTTCCACGCCTTCCTCGGTGTGATCCTGATGCAGTCGACCACGGTCATCGCCCCGGACTGGTACAGCGCCGTACACCCGGACTGGGCCGGCACGCTCCTCGCCGACCAGCATCTCGGCGCCGGCATAGCCTGGGCGTTCGGTGAGGTGCCGGCCGTGATCGTGATGATCCTGCTGGTCCGTCAGTGGATCCGGGCGGACGAGCGGGAGCAGGCCCGGCTCGACCGCGCCGCCGACCGGGCGCGGGCGAGCGGCGAGGAGGACGAGCTCGCCCGCTACAACGCCTTCCTGGCCGAGGCGGCCCGACACGACCCGAGCCGGTAACGCGAGCCGTTATCGCCGGTAGCGCGAGCCGTTAGGAAGGGGCCCTTCCTCTACCGAAAACGATAAGAAGGGGCCCTTCCTTTCAGGCGGCGCGGTGGGTGTTGTGGCGGGCGTGCGCGGGGCGGGCACCGGGGTGGGAGCGGACCAGGCGCAGTGGTGGCATCGGGGCTGCTTCCTCGGCGTCGAAGCTGGCCCGCCATCGGGACGGGCCGGAATCGTGCTGTCGGGGCGGCTCGCCGGGGTCGAGCGCGGGCCGGGTCAGGGCGAGGATGATCAGGTAGCCGGCCACGATGAAACCGTGGCTGAGGATCCGGCTCACGTCCACCCGGCCGACGATCATGTCGTTCGCGGAGAGCAGGGTGAGTACGGCGACGAAGGCGGTGAGGGTGGGCAGGATCCCGACCGGCCGAGTACGCCGCAGCGCGATCCAACCGAAGCCGGCGCCGATAGCCACGTTCCAGGCGGCCGACTCGTGCCAGAGGTGGTTGGGCGGGACCGTCGTCCCGGTCAGGTCGTGCAGGTGCTGGGTGCCCGCGATGCCGGCGATCTGTGCCGCTCCGAGTACGAACTGCACCGCCCCGAGCACCCCCAACAGGACGCGCAGCGTGATCGCCAGACGTAGCCGGCCGGGGCCGGGCGCCGCCGCGAGCAGCCGCTCGTCGAGTTCGACCTCGGCGCCGACCACGCTGGTCCGGGCGAGCCGGGTCACCGAGGCGGCGGCATCCATCCACGAGCGGCATTCCGCGCATTCGCCGAGATGTCGCTCCACGACGTGCCGCTCGGCCGGATCATCCTCGCCGTCCAGCCACGCCGAGAGCGACTCCCGGTACTGTTCGCACCCCACACTCATATTGTCGGTCCCCGGCTCTGTCGAGTTCCCGTGAAGGCGTCGAGTTTCCCTGCGGACGCTGCCGCGCCATCGAGACGCCGCTGCCGATGGGGATGAGGACGCCGCTTTCCGTGGTGATGCCGCAACCCTAATCGGGGGCCCGGCAGGTTAACCTTCCCACATGCCTGCGACCGGGTCCGAGGACGACGAGATCACCCGCTGGGCGTTGGCCGCGAAGGCCGGCGACCGGACCGCGGCCGGTGCGTTCATCAGGGCCACCCAGCGTGACGTGCACCGATTCGTCAGTCACCTGGCCGGGGCGCAGGAGGCGGAAGACCTGACCCAGGAAACCTATCTGCGGGCGATGCGGGCACTGCCCCGGTTCGCGGCCCGGTCGTCCGCGCGGACGTGGCTGCTGGCGATCGCGCGTCGGGTCGCGGCGGACCACATCCGCGCGCTGGTCCGTCGTCCGCGCACCACCGAGCTTGCCGACTGGCAGGGCGCCGTCGACGCGACCAGGGCCGGACAGGGTGGCGGGTTCGAGGAGGGCGTCCTGCTCGACCACTTGTTGCGTACGTTGCCCCGGGATCGACGTGAGGCGTTTGTCGCGACCCAGGTGGCGGGGCTGAGTTACGCCGAGGCGGCGCTGGTCTGCGACTGCCCGGTGGGCACCATCCGGTCACGGGTGGCGAGGGCGCGGGCGGACCTCGTCGTCGCGATGCGGGAGCAGGGCGGCCCGGAGGGTCAGCTCCGGGTGATCGGCTGACCCGACGGCCCCTCGGGTTGCCGGGCGGGTGCGGTGTGGGCGCCAGCTTCCATCGAAGATCAACGAAATCGCTCCGCAACATCATTTCGCTTCGGCGGTAACAGTCCGCGCCGAGACTCGGCGTCCCACGGATCTTCGACAGGGGGACGTATGAGCCACCACACGCAACCCGTGAACCATCCTGCGCGACCCGCGATCGACCGGCGCGGTTTTCTGCGTGCCGTCGGTGCCAGCGGTGGCGCCGGCGCGATGCTCGCCACCATGGGCGCGCTCGGACTCGCACCGACCGCCGCGTCCGCCGCACCGGCGTTTCGCGCACCGGCGCGATCCGACTTCACCCTGACCGGCCGGTCCGGTGCCCGGGTGGTCATCCTCGGCGGCGGTGTCGCCGGCCTCGCCACCGCGTACGAACTGGGCAAGGCCGGGTACGACTGCACGATCCTGGAGGCGCGCGGGGTCGCCGGCGGGCGGAACCTGACCATCCGGGGCGGCAGCGTCGAGACGGACCTGGACGGGCGGACGCAGAAGGCGAGGTTCTCCGACGGGACCTATTTCAACGCGGGGCCCGGTCGGTTGGCACAGTGGATGGTCACCCTGGACTACTGCCGCGAACTCGGGGTGCCGATCGAGGTCTTCACCAACGCCAACGCCGACGCCCGGATCTACAACGAGTCCACCGGTATGGCCTCCGCCCAGCGTTACCGCACCGCCAAGGCCGACGTGTACGGCTACGTCTCCGAACTGCTCGCCAAGGCGACCGACCAGGGGGCGTTGGACGCCCAACTCACCGCCGAGGACAAGCAGCGCCTGCTGTCGTTCCTACAGAACTTCGGGGCGATCGGTGGACGTACCAGCGGTTGGGCGTACACCGGGACGAACCGGCGGGGGTACGCCGCCTACCCGGGTGCCGGCAACGACGGGGGCACCCCGCTCGGCGCCCCGCCACCGCTGTCGGACGTCTTCGCCAGCAACGTCGGGCGTTACTTCTCCTTCGAACTCGGCTACGACCAGGCGATGCTGATGTTCCAGCCGGTCGGTGGGATGGACGCGATTCCGCGCGCCCTCACCCGGGCGGTCGGCGGTCGCCGGGTGCGGCTCGGCGCGGAGGTCACCGGGGTGACCAATCGGGGCCGCGAGGTCGAGGTGACCTACCGCCAGGGTCGGCACGAGAAGTCGATCCGGGCTGACTACTGCGTGGCCACGCTGCCGCCGCACCTGATGGCCCGGGTGCCGCACAATCTCGGTACCAACGTGACCGCCGCCCTGGGCAGCTTCCCGGTCACCGCCTCCGGCAAGATCGGACTGGAGTACCGCAGCCGCTGGTGGGAGACGGACGAGCGGATCTACGGCGGCATCACCGAGACCGACCTCGACCTCGCCCACATCTGGTACCCGTCGTACGGCTTCCACGGTAGGCGGGGCCTGATCGTCGGTTACTACAACACCGGCGCGAACGCCCGTACGTACAGCGCGCTCACGCCGGCCGAGCGCGAGGCGCGGGCGGTCGCCCAGGGGGTGAAGATCCACGGGGAGAAGTACCGGACCGAGTTGGCCACCTCCTTCTCCCACGCCTGGGACCGGACGCGTTACCTGGAAGGGGCCTGGACCTCGCCGCCGCACGGCACGGCCGGGTACAACCTGCTGTTGCAGCCGGCGGGGCGGGTCTACTTCGCTGGCGACTGGCTGAGCCACGAGACCGCCTGGCAGCACGGGGCGTTCGTCTCCGCCCGGTCGGTGGTGACCGCCTTGCACCAGCGGGTGATGTCGAGCTGACCGCTGCGGGCGCGGGCAGGGGAACCCCGGCCCGGCGGCGACCAGGCTCAGGCCAGGTCGCTGCCGGGCCCGCTCCGGATGGGCTTCCGTCGCGGCGTACGCGGCATCGGGGTTCACCGGCGGCGTCAGTCGAAGGCGGGTAGGTGGCGTTCCCGGGCCCGGTCCAGGTGTTCCCGCATCGCCGCCTCCGCCTCGTCCGGCTCGTGTGCGGCGATCGCGTCGGCGATCCGCTGGTGCTCGGTGCTGGTGGTGCCGGTCTGTGCGTACGGGAAGTAGCGGCGGTGCAGGTGCAGGTGGGCGTGGAGCCGGGCGATGCCGTCGGAGAGCAGCGGGTTGCCGGCGGCGCCTGCGATCAGGTCATGGAACCGGGCGTCGAGGGTGGTGAACGCGGCGTGCCAGCGCCAGCCCTCCGGGTCGCCCTCGTCGGTGTCGACCGTGGTGGCGGCCTCGGCGCTGATCTGGGTGCGGAGTTCGTCGCTGGCACGTTCGGCGGCCCAGCGGGCGGCGGCGGTCTCCAACAGTGACCGCATCTCGAACATGTGGGTGAACTCGGCCCGGGTCAGCAGTGGGCTCACCGTGTAGCCGACCAGTGGGCGTTTGCGTACCAGCCCGTCGGCCTCCAGGCGGGCCAGCGCCTCGCGGATCGGGGTGGGGCTGACCGCCAGGTCGCGGGCGAGCGCGTCGATGTTGATCCGGTCGCCGGGGCTGAGTGTGTGTTCGAGTACGAGCACCTTGAGCGTCTCGTACACGTCTTCGCCGAGGGTGGACCGGCGTAGCGGACGGACCGGCTGCTGGTTGACCATCCGTCTCCTTCTGAGGTTGTCGCCGTGGTCCTCGAACACGCCTTGATAACGACGTCATGTTTCTTCGAGGTTAAGCCTTGACGCCGACAAGAGTGATCGACTAAACATCCATGATACATCCTATAGGATCGACGATATGCGGGAAAGGTGCGGTCATGAATCGGAGCCCGTTGATTCGGCTCGGCGCCGCGGCTGCCATCCTGGCGCTGGGCACGCTGGCCACCGCCGGATGCACCAAGAAGAGTGACAACGAGGCGGCCGGCGCGACCACGCGGGCCGCCGACCAGGTGAAGATCGCCCTCGTGCCGGGCGGTGCGCACCCGTACTTCCAGCCGTGGAAGGACGCGGCCACGAAGGCCAAGGCCGACCTCGGCCTGGCCGACGTCACGTTCAACGAGACCTCCGGCTGGGACCAGACCAAGCAGAACGACGTCCTCAAGGCGCTGGCGGCGCAGGGCTACAACGCGTTCGGCATCTTCGGGGTCGCCCCGGAGAACATCAACTCCACCTTCGAGGACCTCAAGGGCCAGGGCTTCCCCGTCGCCTCGCTCGCCTCGTGCCCGGCCGGTGACGTCAACAAGGCGGACTTCTGCCTCTCCACCGACGTCGAACTCGCCGCGTACAAGGCCGGTCAGGCCGCCGTCGAGGCAATGGGCGGCCAGGGCAACCTGGTCCACCTCACCGGCAACAAGGTCGACTCCAACACCCAGCGCCGGATCGCCGGGGTGCAGAAGGCGGTCGACGAGACCGGCGGCAAGGTCAAGCTGCTCCAGACCGTGACCGACGTGGACAAGGACCTACAGAGCGCGCAGAAGGCGGTCGCCGACCTGCTCGCCGCGAAGGGCAACCAGATCCAGGGGATCGTCAACACCGCGTACAACCCGGCCGTCGCCGCCGCCGAGGGAGTCAAGCAGGCCAAGCTCCCGATCAAGGTGATCGCGATCGACGACGACCAGACCATCCTCGCCGGCATCCGGGACGGCTCGGTCGCCGGCACCGTCCTGCAGAACCCGGTCGGGCAGGCGTCCGTCGGGTCGTACGCGCTGACCAAGCTCGCCGGTGGCTGCACGGTCACCAAGCCCGGAGTGGTCGTCGACTCCGGCTCCTTCGTGGTCACCAAGGCCAACGTCGACAACTACGAGACCGACCGGCAGGCCAAGACCGACGAACTCAAGAAGGCCTTCGACGGCCAGTACCTGAACTGCCAGTAGTCCCGCCCGGCCGGTCAGCGGACCCCCGCTGACCGGCCCACGGCCGACCGCACCCCCTCGTACCGCGCCATCCCGTCAAGGAGCCTCGTTGCCCGCGATCACCCACGCCGAGGCGTACCTGGTCGACCTGGAGGTCGAGACCGTACGCACCGACGCCGTCCAGTCGTTCCTGAAACAGGAGACCGTCTTCGTCGAGATCCGGACGGACGACGGCGGGACCGGCACCGGTTACGCGTACACGATCGGCACCGGTGGGACCGCGGTGCTCGCGCTGCTGCGCGACTACCTGGTTCCCCGACTGGTCGGCGCCGACCCCCGACGGGTCGAGGCGGTCTGGCGCGACCTCTTCGCCGCCACCCGGGCCACCACCGTCGGCGCGATCACCTCGCTCGCCCTGGCCGCGGTCGACACCGCGCTCTGGGACTGGCGGTGCCGCGACGCCGACCAGCCGCTCTGGGTGCTCGCCGGTGGCGCCAAGCAACGCATCCCGCTCTACGACACCGAGGGCGGCTGGCTGCACCTGAGTACCGACGAACTGATCGCCGGCGCCAAGGCCAGCCAGGCCGCCGGCTGGCCCGGGGCGAAGCTGAAGATCGGCCGCTCCCCGGTCCAGGACGCCGAACGGCTCGCCGCGGTACGGGCCGAGGTCGGACCCGACTTCGACCTGATGCTCGACGCCAACCAGTCCCTCACCTCGGCCGAGGCGATCCGGCGGGCACGGCTGCTCGAACCCTCCGACCCCTACTGGTTCGAGGAACCGATGCCCGCCGACGACGTGTCCGGGCACCGGGCGCTCGCCTCGGCCACGTCGATCCCGGTCGCGGTGGGCGAGTCGATGTACTCGATCGCCCAGTTCCGTGACTACCTGCACCGGGGAGCGGCCGGCATCGTCCAGGTCGACGTGGCCCGGATCGGCGGCATCACCCCGTGGCTGAAGGTCGCCCACCTCGCCGAGGCGTACAACGTGACGGTCTGCCCGCACTTCCTGATGGAACTACACGTCAGCCTCTGCTGCGCGGTACCGAACAGCGGCTACCTGGAACACATCCCGCAACTACGTGCGATCACCAGGGGCGAGATCGAGGTGGTCGACGGGCACGCGCTGCCACCGACCGCCGTCGGACTCGGCATCGACTGGGACCGCGACGCGATCGACAACCGGAGAGTCCAGTGAGTGATCAGACCACCACGGTCACACCGGAGGCGCCACCGGCGGCCGAGCCTCCGGCACCCCGTAAGCCGCCGGGCATCCCCCTCTGGGCCAACCCCCGCCTCGGGCTGGTGGTCCTGCTGATCGGGCTGGTCGTGCTCTTCAGTTCGCTGCGGCCGGCGTTCCTCAACACCGCGTTGACCCTGGTGCCGCTCCAGGCCGACATCAGCGTGTACGCGGTGGTCGGCCTGGCCCAGCTCATGGTCCTCTCGCTCGGGCACATGAACATGGCGGTCGGGCGGATGGCCGCCATGAGCGCCTTCGCGATGGGGCTGGCGTACGACCGGCTCGACGTACCACTGCCGGTCGGGCTGGTGATCGGGCTCGCCGTCGGCACCCTGCTCGGCGCGTTGGCCGGGCTGATCATCTCGCGTACCGGGGTGAACTCCTTCGTGGTCACCCTCGCCCTGGACTTCGCCATGATCGGCCTGATCACGATCCTCTACACCCGGTTCACCGACGGGGTCGCCTTCGGCGGCCAACCGGCGAGCATGACCGCGCTGCGCAACGACACCTTCGCCGACTACTGCATCGGCAACGTGTGCGGGCCGAACGTGCCACTGGTCGTACCGTTCGCGCTGGTCGCGGCGCTCGCGGTCGGGCTGCTGTTCCGCTACGCCCGGCTCGGCCGGGAAATCCTGATGACCGGCGACAACGCCCGCGCGGCCGAACTCTCCGGCATCCCCACCGGCACCCGGGTGGTGCAGGCGCACGCGCTCTCCGGCCTGCTCGCCGGCCTGGCCGGCTTCCTGCTCGCCGCGAACAACGGCGCCTTCTCCGCGAGCATCGGCGAGCAGTTCCTGCTCCCGTCCTTCCTCGGCCCGGTGCTCGGCGGCACGCTGCTCGCCGGGGGCGCGGTCAGCATCCTGGGTACGGTCCTCGGCGCCACCCTCACCCAGGTCATCTACAAGGGGCTGAACCTGCTCCAGTTCCAACTCGACCAGCTCAAGCTCTACATCGGGCTGGTGCTGCTGGTCGCACTCTCGCTGGACCGGGTACGGCACGTACTCGCCGAACGTAGGGGGGTGCGGGCATGACCAAGCTGCTCACCGCGCGGATCGAACCGACCGGGGGGCTGCGGGCGTTGACCCGGCGCCCCGAGTTCACCCTCGCCCTGGTCGCGCTCGCCGGGTTCGTCGCGCTCGCCATCGCCACCAACGGCAACCTGCTCTCCGCCGGCACCCTCGGCGCGTTCTTCCGGTTCCTCGCCGTACCGATCGTCATCGGCCTGGCCCAGATGGTGGTCCTCGCGATCGGCCAGATGAACCTGTCGGTCGGCGCGCTCACCGGCTTCTGCGCCATGGTCGCCGCCTGGGCGATGCTCGAAGCCGGGCTGCCAGCGCCGCTCGCCATCGGAGTCGCGCTCCTGGTCGGCCTGGTCGCCGGGGTGACCAACGGCCTGCTGGTGGTCTTCACCCGGATCAACGGCTTCATCGTCACCCTCGCCACCATGACCATCATCGAGGGGCTCCGGTACGGGGTGAACGGCCCCGACACCTTCCAGGGCTACTCCCCGGGGCTGCGCGAGTTCGGCCGCGCCTCCCTGCTCGGCCTGCCGGTGGTGTTCCTCGTCGCGCTCGCGGTGGCCGCCCTGGTCGCCTTCTTCTTCGCCCGTACGGTCACCGGTCGGCAACTGCTCGCCAGCGGCGGCAGCCCGTTCGCCGCCCGCCTCTCCGGCATCTCCAACGACCGGTCGATCGTCATCGCGCACGCCCTCTCCGGGCTGCTCGCCGGGGTCGCCGCGGTGATCACCGTGGCCTCCTCCGGTTCGGTCAACTCCAGCATCGGCGACGACCTGCTGCTGCCCAGCTTCGCCGCGCCGATCATCGGTGGGGTGGCGCTCACCGGCGGGGCCGTCAGCGTCGCCGGCACCTGCCTGGCCGCGTTCATCGTCCGGCTGGTGGACGTGCTCCAGGCCCAGTTCGACATCAACCGGCGCTGGATCGACCTGATCGTCGGCGCGGTCGTCCTCGGCGCGGTGCTGCTCGGCACCGCCCGGCAGAAGCTGTTGCGGAGGTCGTCGTGATACTCACGGCCGAGGGCCTGGTCAAGACGTTCCCGGGGGTACGCGCGCTCGACGGCGCCACCCTGCGGTTGGCGGCGGGGAGCGTACACGCGCTGCTCGGCGAGAACGGTGCCGGCAAGAGCACCATGGTGAAGCTGCTGACCGGGGTGTATCGCCCGGACGGTGGGCGGATCGTGCTCGACGGGAAGGAACTGCACCTGACCGGCCCGCTGGACGCCCAGCGGGCCGGGATCGGCGTGGTGCACCAGGAACGGAACCTGATCCCCGCCTTCTCCATCGCGGAGAACATCGTGCTGCACCACCTGCCCCGTCGTCTCGGCGTGGTGGACCGCAACCGGATGCGGGCCGAGGCACGCCGCTGCCTGGACCTGCTCGAACTGGACCTGGACCCGGACACCCCGGTCGCCGACCTCTCCGTCGCCCACGGGCAACTGGTCGAGATCGCCAAGGCGCTCAGCCTGGAGAGCAAGGTGTTGCTGCTCGACGAGCCGACCGCCTCGCTCACCGGCGACGAGGCCGATCGGCTCTACGCCATCGTCCGCAAACTCAGGGACAGTGGACAGGCCGTGGTGCTGGTCAGTCACAAGCTGGAGGAGGTCTTCGCGATCGCCGACACGGTGACGGTGCTGCGTGACGGGCACAGTGTGGCCGAGGCCGAACCGCTGAAGTCGTACAGCCAGGACCAGGTGGTGGACCTGATGGTCGGCCGGGCGTACGCGTCGGTGACGCTCGCCGCCCGTGAGGTAGATCCGCAGACCCGCCCGGCGTTGCGGCTGGACCGGGTCAGCACCGCCGGTGGGCACCGGGACGTGTCGCTCACCGTCCGCCCCGGCGAGATCCTCGGCCTGTACGGGCTGGTCGGCGCCGGCCGCAGCGAGCTGGCGAAGGCGTTGCTCGGACTGGACCGGATCACCGGCGGCACGGTCGAGGTGCAGGGCCAAGCGGTACGGATCCGCACCGTCGGGGAGGCGCTGCGCCGCTACAAGATCGGGTACGTCACGGAGAACCGCAAGGAGGAAGGGGTCTTCCTCGACCAGCCGATCACCCGCAACATCGGGGTGACCATCTGGCGGCGGATCGCCCGCGCCGGGCTCGTCACCGAGCGGGCCGAGCGGACCGTGGTGGCCGACTACACCGAGCGGCTCGGCATCCGGGCCGCCTCCCCGCGACAGCTCGCCGGCCAGCTCTCCGGCGGCAACCAGCAGAAGGTCAGTCTCGCCAAGTGGCTCGCCGCGCAGTGCGAGATCCTGATCGTCGACGAACCCACGGTCGGCATCGACGTACGCACCAAGGCCGCGTTCCACGAGCTGATCGCCGAACTCGCCGGCGCCGGAATGGCCCTGCTGCTGATCTCCTCCGATCTTCCCGAGATCGTGACACTGGCGGACCGGGTAGCGGTGATGAACGATTTCACCGTTCGTGGTGAACTCGCCAACGACCACGACTACGGCCGGATGAGTCAGGCGATCATCCGGATGATCCACGCTGGACCGGACCCGGAGCAGACGGGCACCGGCCCGGACCGGCCCGATGCAGCAGGGGAGCCAGCCGCGTGAACCCCATCGAACGGACCCGACTCGGTACGACCGACGTCGAGGTGACCCGACTCGGTCTCGGTCTCGCCCCGCTCGGCGGCCTCTACCGGGCGGTTGGCGCCGCGCAGGCGTCGGCCACCCTGGAACGGGCCTGGGAGCTGGGGTTCCGCTACTTCGACACGGCACCGCTCTACGGCGCGGGGCTCTCCGAACGGCGGGCCGGGTCGGTCCTCGCCGGCAAGCCCCGGGACGAGTTCACCCTCTCCACCAAGGTCGGGAGGCTGCTCGTACCGGGGCGGGAGGCGCCGCGCGGTGGCCGGCACCGCGAACCCGAACCGGAGCCCGTCGACCACAACGACGAGATCTGGGCCGAGCCGGTCGACCTCACCCCCGCCTGGGACTTCAGCGCCGACGGCACCCGCCGGTCGTACGCGGAGAGCCTGGACCGGCTCGGCCTGGACCGGGCCGACGTGCTGCACATCCACGACCCCGACGACCACTACGCCGACGCGCTCGCCGGCGCCCTGCCGGCCCTGGCGGAACTGCGTGAGCAGGGCCGAATCGGTGCTGTCTCGGTCGGCATGAACCAGGCCGAGATGCTCGCCGACTTCGTCCGCACCGGCCACCTCGACGCGGTGTTGCTCGCCGGGCGTTACACCCTGCTCGACCAGTCCGGCCTGGCCGAGTTGCTGCCGCTCTGCGTCGACCAGGACGTCTCGGTGATCGCCGGAGGGGTCTACAACTCGGGCCTGCTCGCCGACCCGAAACCCGGTGCCACTTACGACTACCTGCCGGCGCCGGCCAACCTGCTGGACCGGGCCCTCGCCATCCAGGACGTCTGCGCCGCGCACGGGGTGCCGCTGCGGGCCGCCGCGATCCAGTTCCCGCTCGGCCACCCGGCGGTCGCCAGTGTCGTGGTCGGCGCCCGCTCGGCGGACGAGGTGACCGACGCCGCCGAGATGTTCGCCCACCCGATCCCGGGCCAGCTCTGGCGGGACCTCAAGGAGACGGGTCTGCTGCCGGAGGAGGTGCCGACCCCGTGATCGTCGACTCCCACCAGCACCTCTGGACCGCCGACTACGCCTGGCTCGCCGACCCGGCGCTGACCCGGATCCGCCGTGACTACGGCATCGACGACCTGCGGCGCAACCTGCGTGAGGCCGGTGTGGACCGGACCGTGCTGGTCGAGGCGGCCCGGGGCGAGGCCGCCGAGACGACCGAGTTCCTGGCCACCGCCGCCGGCACCGAGGAGATCGCCGGAGTGGTCGGCTGGGCACCGCTCACCGACCCGGCGCTCGCCGACACCCTGGCCGGGCACCGGACCGGCACCGGCGGTCACCTGCTCGTCGGCATCCGCGACCAGGTGCAGGGCCAGCCCGACGACAACTACCTGGACCGGCCCGAGGTACGCGCCGGACTCCGTACGATCGCCGCCGCCGGCCTGGTCAACGAGCTGGTGGTGCGGGTCGAGCAGTTGCCGGCGGTGGCGCGGGCCGCCGCCGCCCTGCCGGAGGGCCGGTTCGTCCTCGACCACCTCGGCAAGCCACGGATCGTGGCCGGCGTCGCCGGCCTGGAGCAGTGGCGGACCCTGGTGGCGCCGGTCGCCGCCCGACCGAACGTGGTGGCAAAGCTTTCCGGCCTGGTCACCGAGGCCGACCCGGGAGGTTGGACGGTCGAGGACCTGCGCCCGTTCGTGACGAGCGCGGTCGAACTGTTCGGCCCGGACCGGCTCATGTTCGGCTCGGACTGGCCGGTCTGCGAACTCGCCGCCACCTACCGGCAGGTGCGGGACGCGTTGGAGCAGATCCTCGGCGGCGTTCCGGAGGCCATCTTCGCCACCACGGCGATCAGCACCTACAAGTTGGAGATCGAATGAAGTACATGCGGGTGGGTCCGATCGGCGCGGAGCGCCCGGTGGCCCACACGGACGGTCGCTACTTCGACCTGTCCGGCATCACGGGGGACATCGACGGGGCGTTCCTGGCGACGGGCGGAGTGTCCGACGTCGCCGGACTGCCGGAGATCGACATCACCGGGCTGCGGATCGGCGCCCCGATCGCCCGTCCGGGCGTGGTGCTCTGCGTGGGGCTGAACTACGCCGCGCACGCCGCCGAGTCCGGGGCCGCGAACCCGGAGCACCCGGTCGTCTTCTACAAGGCGCCGAACACCGTCGTCGGCCCGTACGACGACGTGCTGGTGCCGCGCGGGTCGACCAAGACCGACTGGGAGGTGGAGCTGGCCGTGGTGATCGGCCGTACCGCCCGTTACCTGGCCTCCCCGCAGGAGGCGCTGGCGCACATCGCCGGGTACGCGGTCGCCAACGACATCTCCGAGCGCGACTTCCAGCTCGCCGTCTCCGGTGGACAGTGGTCCAAGGGCAAGTCCTGCGAGACGTTCAACCCGCTCGGGCCCTACCTGGTCACCCCGGACGAGTTGGGCGACCCGGGGCGGCTCGGCCTGCGCTCGTGGGTCAACGGCGAGAAGCGGCAGGACTCCGGCACCGCCGACATGATTTTCGACGTGGCGTACCTGGTCTGGCACCTGTCCCAGTACACCGTGCTGGACCCGGGCGACCTGATCAGCACCGGCACTCCCGAGGGCGTGGCGCTCTCCGGGCGGTTCCCGTACCTGTCCGCCGGTGACGTGGTCGAGGTCGAGATCGACGGCCTCGGACGGCAGCGCTCGGTCGTCAAGGACGCAGCATGATCATCACCGGGGTCGAGACGTACGACATCCGCTTCCCGACCTCCCGCGAGCTCGACGGTTCGGACGCGATGAACCCCGATCCCGACTACTCCGCCGCGTACGTGGTGCTGCACACCGACAGCGGGATCGACGGCCACGGCTTCACCTTCACCATCGGCCGGGGCAACGAGGTGTGCCGAGCCGCCATCGACGCGCTCGTGCCGTTCATCGTCGGCCAACCCGTCGACGACCTCGGTGAGTTCTCCAAGCGACTCACCCACGACTCGCAACTGCGCTGGCTCGGCCCGGAAAAGGGCGTGATCCACCTGGCCACCGCCGCGGTGATCAACGCCGCCTGGGATCTCGCCGGCAAGGTGGCCGGCAAACCGGTCTGGCGCCTGCTCGCCGAGATGAGCCCGGAACAGCTCGTCGACCTGGTCGACTGGCGGTACCTCACCGACGCGCTCACCCCGGACGAGGCACTGGAGATCCTCCGGGCCGCCCTGCCCGGCCGGGCCGACCGGATAGCCGAACTCGAACGGCGAGGCTACCCCGCGTACACCACCTCGCCCGGCTGGCTCGGCTACGACGACGCGAAGCTCACCCGGCTCGCCAAGCAGGCGGTCGCCGACGGCTACCGGCAGATCAAACTGAAGGTCGGTGGCGACCGCGCCGACGACCTGCGCCGGCTCGCCCTGGCCCGGCAGGTCGTCGGAGCGGACATCCGGATCGCGGTCGACGCGAACCAGCGCTGGGACGTCGCCGAGGCGATCGACTGGATGACCGCGCTCGCCCCGTACGACCCGTGGTGGATCGAGGAGCCGACCAGCCCGGACGACGTGCTCGGGCACGCCGCGATCCGGCACGGGCTGAAGAACGTGACCCCGTCCGGGGGACCGGTCCGGGTCGCCACCGGCGAACACGTACAGAACCGGATCGTGTTCAAGCAACTCCTCCAGGCCGACGCGGTCGACTTCGTCCAGATCGACTCGTGCCGGGTCGCCGGGGTCAACGAGAACATCGCGATCCTGCTGCTCGCCGCGAAGTTCGGCCGGCCGGTCTGCCCCCACGCCGGTGGGGTGGGCCTCTGCGAACTGGTCCAGCACCTGTCGATGTTCGACTACGTTGCCGTCTCCGGCTCGCTCGACGACCGGGTGATCGAGTACGTCGACCACCTGCACGAGCACTTCGTCGACCCGGTGGTGATCGTGGACGGGGCGTACCGGGCGCCGAGCCTGCCCGGCTTCTCGGCGCAGATGCACCCGGAGACGTTGGCCCGTTACCGCTACCCGGACGGGCCCGCGTGGTCCTGATCCACGTCGAACTCGACACCGGCCAGAGCTTCCCGATCCCGGAAGCCGATGGCTTCGGCGGCCCGATCGCGGTGCTGGAGGCGTTTCGGCGACTGGTCACCGGCCCCACCGAACCGGCCCGCGCACCACTGGCCCTGGTCGCCGGGACCGTCGCCGGAGTCACCGGACCCGGGCTGGCCCGGTGCGCCGCGATCGGGATCTCCCCGCTCTCGGGAGCGGTGGCCGAAACCCGGGCCGAAGGGCCGTACGCGGCCGGACTGCGGGCCGCCGGAGTCACCGGGGTGATGCTGCACGGCCGAGCCGCCGAACCGGTCTGCGTGGTCGTCGAGGCGGGCCGGGCCCGGCTGGAGCCGGCCGGGGCGCTCTGGGGTCAGGAAACCGGTCCGGCGACCGACACCCTGCTCGCCCGGTACGGCGACGAGGCGTCGGTGGCGGTGATCGGTCCGGCGGGCGAGCACGGCGTCCGGTACGCCTCGATCGTCACCTGCCGCAACCATCCGCTGCCCCGCCTCGGCCTCGGCGCGGTCTGCGGTGCGAAGAACGTCAAGGCGGTGGTCTGCGTACCCGGCCCGGAACCGGTGCCGGTCGCCGACCCGGAGACGCTCGACCGGCTCGCCCGCTGGTACGCCTCCGCGCAGTCCGGCAACCCGCTCACCGCCTGGCAGCACGGCGTACCCGGTTTCGGGGTCTGGTCGGGCGAGCCCGGTTACGCCCCGGTCGCCAACTTCGCCGACACCACCGCCCGAGGTGGTGTCGGCGAAGCGCCCACACCGGACGGGGTCGCCGCCTGTCCGGGCTGCCCCACCGACTGCGTCAAGGTGTACGCCGGAGCCGGGCTGCACCAGGAGGCGCTGGCGATGCTCGGGCCGAACATCGGCTTCGACGACCCCTGGACGCTGCACGCCCGCTGCCTGCAACTCGGACTCGACCCGGTGTCGCTCGGCGGCACCCTGGCCGCCGCCGGGGTGCCGCCGACCGACGTCCCGGCCACGGTCGAGCGGATCGCCGCCGGTGGTCACCCGCTTGGCGAAGGAGCGGCACGGGCTGCTCCGAAGACGGCGATGACCAGCAAGGGTGTCGAGCTGCCGCCGTTCGACCCACGGGTCCAACCGAACCTCGGCCTCGGCTACGCGGTCGCCCCGATCGGCCCGCGCTACGACATCCTCGAACACGACCTGGACTTCGACCCGGAGGAAGGGCTCCCGCACAGTTACCCCGAGCTGCGCCTGCTCGGCGCAACCGTGCCGCGCCCCCGCAACGAACTGGACGTGACCCGGACCGCGCAGCTACTGCGCCTCTGGAGCGGTCTGGACGCCCTCGGCGTCTGCGCGTTCGCCGCGACACCGACCCGGCCGCTCACCCTCGCGCTCGTCGAGGAGTTGGTCGAGGCGGTCACCGGGGAACGGCCGGACGTACTGGCGCTCGGTGCGCGACGGCTGCGGCTGCAACACGAGATCAACCATCGGCTCGGCGTCGGGCTGGACGCGGACACCCTGCCGGACCGGTTCTTCACCGAACCGGTCGCCACCGGCCGGTACGCCGGAGCCGTCCTCGACCGGGCCGCCTTCACCGAGGCGGTCGCCGAACTGCACCGGCAACTGGGATTCACCGAGTTCGCCTGAACCGGGCTCGGTCGACGTACGGAGAGTAGGGAGTGGCAGTGGGCGAGTTCGACGGGCTGGTCGCGGTGGTGACCGGCGGTGGGTCGGGAATCGGCAAGGCGTGCGTGGAGGCGTTCGTGGCCGGCGGGGCACGGGTCGGCGTACTCGACCTCAACCCCGGTGAGCAGGGCGGCGCGACCCTCGGCCAGGTCGCCGACGTCGCCGACGCCGGTTCCCTGGACCGGGCGATGGCGGCGGTCGCCGACGCGTTCGGCGGCATCGACATTCTGGTCAACAACGCGGGAATCAGTGCGGTCGGCACGGTCGAGGCGAACGACGACGCGGAGTGGCAGCGGGTGCTCGACGTCAACGTCATCGGCATCGTACGGACCACCCGGGCCGGGCTGCCCTACCTGCGCCGCAGCTCACACGGGGCGATCGTGAACACCTCCTCGATCGCGGCGACCGCCGGACTGGTGCAGCGGGCGCTCTACTCCGCGTCGAAGGGGGCGGTGCACGCGCTCACCCTGGCGATGGCCGCCGACCTGGTGACCGAGGGCATCCGGGTCAACTGTGTGGCACCGGGCACCGTGGACACGCCGTGGGTCGGTCGGCTGCTGGCCAAGGCCGAGGACCCGGCGGGGGAGAAGGAGCGGCTCGCCGCCCGGCAGCCCACCGGTCGACTGGTTCGCGCGGAGGAGGTGGCCGGGGCGGTCGCGTACCTGGCGAGCCCGCTCTCCGCCGCCACCACCGGCACCTCGCTCGCCGTCGACGGCGGCATGTCCGGTCTCCGCCTCCCCCGCTCCAAGTAGTAAGGAAGGGCCCCTTGTTATCGCTTTCCGTTGTACAAGGGGCCCTTCCTAACGTCGGGTGGGGGCGGCGGTGCGGGAGCGGCTAGCCGGCGGCGACCACGTACGGGAACTGGTCGCTGCGGGTGTCGGCGAACTGCTCCGCGGAGAGTCCCGAGGTGGTGGCCGTGTTCAGGGCGAGGGAGAACATCGTCTCGGGCGCGTTGTCGGCGAGCGTGCGGCCGTTGAAGCCGAGAAAGCCGAAGCTGGCCGTGGTGCCGAGGCGGTACGGCAGCAGGTCCGGCAAAAGCCGGTCGGCGACCGCCCGACCGTACGCGTCGGGGTCGTCGGCCGTGCCGTTGGCGGCGACGACCCCCGCGACGAGCTGTGCGATCTGTTCGCCGTCGATGGTGATGTCGGTGTCGGGATGGCCCATGTTCGCGTCGCTGGCCCACTCGCTGTCCACCGGCCGGAAGATCGGCCAGACCATCGGGTGTCCCTCCCGGTTGATCTGCCGCCAGCCACCCGCGTCGGTGGCGAGCTTGGTGGCGATCCAGGTGCAGATGTCGCGGTCGGTGCCGAGCAGGGGATCGCCGTCGGGGACCTCGATGACGATCGAGTGAATGGTGGTGCCGGCGAAGCTGTTCTTCGCCTTCTTCGCCTGCCATCCGGCGAAGTCGAGCTTGGCGCCGTTCCTGACCGCGGCGTCGATCGCCTCGAGTTGTTTCAGGTCGATGTAGAACGGGTCGTTGGCCTTGCCGGCCCAGACCCGTACCCCGTTCGCACCGGAGATCGGCGCGTGGGTGCGCCCCTGCGCGATCATGTCGCCGGTGGCCGAGTCGTCGCTGGCGTCCGGGCCGGTCAGGGCGTACAGAGTGAGCGCCTGCTCACCGTCGGAGTCCATCTCCTCGAAGGTGAGCCGGTAGGTCAACTCCTCGACCGGCGAGCCGTCGAGATGGATCTTGATCTCGTACCGTCCCTCCGGGTGGAAGCCGGGCTTGCCGTCCTTGCCGTACGCGGAACTGTTCACGTTCATGACGAAGACGGTTCCGGTGTCGCCGCGGAAGACGAACTGGTCGGTCAGGTCCAGCCGACTGTCCTCCCGGGCGAGTGGGGAGTCGAGGTGGTGCGACACGGGGCGCCTCCTGGTGTGGCAACGTCTGCGCCCCTATGTTTACTACCTGATTCGCCCCATTTCGGGAGTTTTGCCAGATCGGTGCCGTAGCCGGCCGCGCGACGGAGAAGCGCGCCTGGCTCAGGTCGGCACCCGGCGGACGCCCGCGCCTCAGTCGCGGGCGGTGAAGGTCAGTTCGGTGTACTCCGCGACCGGGCTGAAGCCGAGCCGCTGGTAGAGGCCGACCGCCGCTCCGTTCTCCGCCTTGACGTTCAGCGCGACCCGGTCGACGGTGGCCAGCAGACGCCGGCAGAGCGCCGAGACCACCGTCGTGGCGAGCCCCTTGCCCCGGACCCGTGGGTGGGTGGCGACGTTGCCGAGCGCGGCGACCCGGTAGCCCGGCGACCAGACGTGCACCCCGGCGACCGCGAGCAACTCGCCGCCGCGTCGGAGACCGAGGTACGGGCCGTTCGCGACCATACTCGGCGCGAACGAGTGCGCCGGGTAGGCGAGTTCGTAGAAGGCGTTCAGCTCGGGCAGGTCGGCGGTGGTCAGCTCGACCGTCTCGACCGTCTCGATCGCCCCGACCGTCTCGATCGCCCCGACCGTCTCGATCGCCCCGGCCGGTTCGACAGCCCCGGCCGGTTCGTCCGACCGGTCGGCCGGGGCCAGCCGGGCCGGGTCGGTCAGCGCCATCTTCAGGTGCGGGCCGTTCGACTCGGCCTCGTACGCCGGCTCCAGCGCCTTTTCGAGCCCGGGGGAGAGGTGGGCGTAGAACCGGCGCGGCAGCAGCGGCAGCAGTTCGGTGAGCAGCTCGGCCAGCGGTTCCGACCGGTCCGGTGTGTCCAGGGCGAGCAGGATGGGCATGCCGGCACCGTGGAAGAGGAGCGCGAGCGCGTCACCGCGCCGATACCAACTGGTGTACGGCCAGAACCGGTCGTCGAGGTCGCCCAGCTCGTACGCCCGCAGGTCCGGCGTACGGCGTAGCAGGTCGGCGAGTTCGGTCCGGTCGTGCACACTCTCCAACGGCATCCGAAAATGATCACACAGCCCCGGTCGGCGCTACCTCAGCAGCACCGGACCGGCATCGATCGGCACCCGGAACAGCAGGTACGGCCGTTGCCGACGATCCACCCCGCCCTGGTAGTTCGGCTGCCGGTGAAGCTGGTTGGCGGTGAAGTAGAGGTGCCCGTCGGTGGCGACCGACATGGTGTCCGGCCAGAGCATGCGCGGGTCGTGGGCGATCGTCTCCAGGTGCCCGTCCGGGTGTCGGCGCAGGATCGCGTTCTGCTCGTACGCGGTGAGGTAGATCCGTCCCGCGTCGTCGCTCTCCAGCCCGTCGGAGGCGCTGCCCCGATCGCCCTCGTCGACCACTGTCGCGGCGACCTGGGCGTCGTCGAGTCCCCGGTCGACCAGGGAGTCGACCGAGACGCTGTGCAGCCGGCGGGAGGCGAGCGGGCAGTAGTAGAGCCTGCTGCCGTCGGCCGAGATGGCGATCCCGTCCGAGCCCATGTCGACCGGCGTCGGCGGACCCTCGGCCGGGCGTTTCATGAACTCACGCCCCTCCACGAGGGGATGGAAGTCGGAAAGCGGCTCGGCCTTGGTGGACGGGTGGTCACGCAGGCGCCGCCACGCCTCACCACTGGCCAGGTCGACCACGATGATCGCGTTCTCCGCGCCGCGTGCCGCCGAGTCGGTGATGAAGGCGGTGCCGGCGGGGCCGCGTCGCAGGTCGAACCGGACGTCGTTCAGGTAGCTGGTGGGCAGCGCCACGTCGGCGGGGAAGACGATCCGCTGGGCGACCTTGTTCGTGTCCAGGTCGACCCGGACGAGTTTCGGTCCACCGGGCCGGGTGGGCTGGAGCATGGGGCTGCCGGTGTCGAGCACCCAGAGGCGGTCGGCCGGGTCGACGACGACGCTCTGCACCGAGACGAACGCCTCCGGATCGTCGTCCCCGGAAGGGCTGTTCCACGCCTGGTCCGGGTACGGGTGGGTCTCTCCGTTCCGAACCTCCGCCACGGTGGCGGTCACCTCGTCGCCCCACTTGGGGAAGTTGACGAAGATCCGGCCGGTGTGCGAGACGCTCACCCCGGTCGGCATCGGGCCGGTGAAGGTCGCCACCACCTCCAGGTCGCCCACGGGCTCGTCCCTGGCGAACCGGTCGCTCATCTCCCGTACCCCCTTGCCGTGACCACCGTGGTCCGGGCCGATACTTCCCATATCTGTCTGGAAGTAACCGTTCGGGCGGCAACGGGCGCACGGGGATCAGCCCTTCGTGGTCGCCGGCCGGGCCAGGTCGCGTTCGAGTTCGTCGGCGGCGGCCAGCACCTCGGCGAGCCGGTCCCGCTCGGCGTCGGCCAGTTCGGTCCCGCGCGCCTCGGCGAGCCGCACCCGTGCCTGGTCGTCGTCGGACCGCCGTCGGGCGAGTTCGGCGAGGTAGACCAGGGCCTCGAACCGCTCGCCGCCGGTCGCTCCACCAGCGGTCGCGTGCCCGCCGGTCGCGTGCCCGCCGGTCGCGTGCCCGCCGGTCGCGTGCCCGCCGGTCGCGTCGCCGGCTTGGCGGAGCGCCCTGGCGAGGATCTTGGCTGCCTGGCGGTGGTCGCCGTGGCTGTCGCCGAGCACGGCCGCGTTACGCAGCGCTTCGGCGAGTCGGCTGGGCGCGGCGTCGTCGTGGTCCGGCTCCCGATCGGGTACGTCGGCCGCGCCGGCCGCCTGCGTGAACCGGATCCAGTTGCCACCGGGGTCGACGATGCTGAAGCCGGAGAGGTGGCCGGTGTTCTTCCGCCGCCGGGGTCGGGTGATCCGGGGGATGCCCGCGACGGGCAGTTTGCCGTACGTGGCTCGCATGCCCTCGGCGAGTGCCGCGTAGATCGCCGCGAGGTCCGGTACGACGACCAGGCAGCAGGGGGATCGTCACTTCGTTGGCCATGCCCACGTCCCGCCCGATGTTAGGAAGGGCCCCTTCCTCTACCGAAAACGATAAGAAGGGGCCCTTCCTTACATCCGGAGGGGTCGCGGGCCGGCGGCGGGGCTGATGGGGCCGCCGACCCGCGGTCCTACCGGCGGGACGCCCAGGTGGAGGACGTCCCGGGGTTCCTGGTTACAGTCCGGCGGCGTGCGCGGCGGCGGTGCCACCGACCACGGGCAGGACGATGTTGCTGCTCTTCAGGGCGACCTCGATGTTGGCCCGGGTCTGGTCGGCCTGGCTGGAGTACTGCGAGTAGCTGCCGACGATGATGACGCCGATCCGGTGGCCCGGCTCGAAGACATAGTCCTCGGGCAGCAGCGGGAAGGAGTAGTTGTACGCCTGACCCGGCACCAGCGGCACCGCGGTCCGGATCGACTGCCGGTTCTGGGCGTCCATGATGCCCTTGGTGACCAGTTCGACGTCGGAGGTCGCCACCCGCTTCTGGGTCTGCTTGTAGCAGCCGTCGTCGGTCGGGCTGGTCGCGCCCCAGCAGTCGGAGGTTTCGAGGGTGATGATGCCCTCGCCGGAGGCCCGGTGGTTGACCCGCTCGGCGGTGCCGTAGTCGACCAGGATGGCACCGAAGTTGGTGTCGGTCTGGTTGGCCGAGGCCCGCAGCTGCACGACCGGCGTACCGGAGATGTGCAGCGGCGCGGTGAGCGGGGCGGAGAGGAAGGCGAGCCGGTTCGGCTGCACGGTGTCCGGATTGAGGATCATCGTGTTCTGGCTCTGGGTCGGGTTGTCCTGGAACGCGCCGTTGACCGGCTTCGCGGTCGGGACCAGACCGAGGCCACCGGCACCGGTCGTGCCGGGCTGGAGGAAGATCTCGGTGTCGGCCTTGCCCGGCACCGGCCAGTCGGCGTACGTCTCCCACACGTCGGCGGAACGCTCCAGGTCGACCCGGGGCTCCTCCATGATGCCGTTCTGTACGCCGTGGAGCCAGAAGTCGAACCAGCGGTGCAGGGTGTTCACCCAGACGGCCCGGCGGGAGTCGAACGGGTCGACGTGTCCCTCCTGGGAGAGCCACAGCTTGCGCGGCACGTTGTTCTCGGCGAGCGCGTACCAGAACTTGCTGAAGTGGTCCGGCCGTACGTTGTCGTCGTTGAGGCCGTGGTACAGCAGCACGCTCGCGGTCATGTTCGGGACCTTCTTGACGTAGCTGCGCTCGTTCCAGAAGGAGGTGTAGTCGCCGGTTTCGTCACCGTCGGCGGCGGCCATCGCGTCCCGGGTCGGCTTGCAGTAGTCCCGCCGCTCCGGGTTGGTCACCGTGTTCGCCAGCGACGCCACGTAGCTGTTACCCCGGGTGATGACCCCGTTGCTGCGTACGTAGTCGTAGTACTCGGTCGGCCCGCTGATCGGGACGATGGTGGTCAGGCCCTTGACTCCGGTCACCGCGGTCGACATGGCCAGCGAGCCGTCGTACGACTTGCCGATCATGCCGGTCTTGCCGTTGTGCCAGTCCGCCTTGACGACCTGACCAGCGGCGTTGCGGGCGGTGGCCCGGCCGTTGAGCCAGTTGATCGCCTGCTTGGCGCTGAGGTTGTCCTCGTTGGCGTTGGTGGTCGGGCAACCGGTCGAGTTGTTGGTGCCGACCATGTCGAGCAGGATCACCGCGTAGCCGCGCGGCACGAAGTAGTTGTCGTAGAAGAGTGGCCACTTGTCGAGCAGGCCGTCGCCGTCCAGGTCCGCCTTGCACTCGGACTCGTTGCCGCGGCAGACGGTCGAGTAGTAGGGGCTGGCGTCCATGACGACCGGCACCTTGAGGCCGTTCGCGGTGGCCTTCGGGCGCATCACGTCGAACGCGATGATGTCCCGGAGGCCGTCCTTGTCACTGTCGAATGTGGAGTCGATGAAGAGACGTTCCCGGATGGCGTCCGCGTAGCCGAAGACCGGCTGCGTCACACCGTCCTGTACGACGATCGCGGGGGTGTCGATGGCGAGTGCCTGTGGCGCCGCCCCGACGACGGCGAGCGCGGCCACGGGGAGCACGGCGATACTCGCGCGCCACAGCCTGCTGATGCGACCCATGCAGTTCTCCTTTTAGGTCAGAAGCGTGCGTAGGTTAGGCATCGGCCTGCGTGGTTGGCCATCTTCACCTGTAGGAATTTGTTCGTACACCGTTCGACCGCCGGCCACCGTGGTCGCCTCGGCGACACCCGGATGGCATTTCGACGAGTGACGAATGCCATAGGTGATCTTTTCCAACAGATGTTCAGCGGGCTGATCGGCTCGTTCGTGGCAGGGTGTTGATCTGCCCGGACAGAGGGCACGTATCTAGTCACGCAGGGAGTCGTCGTGGTCCATCCCGACCTACAGGCCGAGGAATTAGACCACGATGCTGGAAATGCCGCCATTCCCGGCCAATACGGCCCCGGTGCTCCGGTCCGGCGGGTCATTCCCGCGCAGCCCGCCGGACCGGCCGCCGACTGGCGACCGCTCCGGATCGCGATGATCGGTCAGAAGGGCATGCCGGCCACCTACGGTGGGATCGAGCGGCACGTGGAGGAGCTGGCCAGTCGCCTGGCGAACTTCGGCCACGAGGTGACCGTCTACTGTCGGCAGAGTTACGGCAGCATGCCGCTGGACCAGTACCGGGGCGTACGCCTGCGTCAGGTCCGTACGGTCGCGAGCAAGCACCTCGACGCCATCGTGCACGCCGCCACCTCGACCGCGGCGGCGATGACCGAACGGCCCGACATCGTGCACTACCACGGGCTCGGGCCGGGTCTGGTCGCACCGTTGCCCCGCTGGCTATCCCGTTCCCGGGTGGTGCTGACCGTGCACGGGCTGGACAACCAGCGGGACAAGTGGGGTCTCGGCGCGCGGGCGGTGCTCGGCAGCGCCCACTGGCTCAGCGGGTACGTCCCGCACCACCGGGTCGCCGTGTCACGAGGGCTCGCCGCCCACTACGAGACCCGGTTCGGTCGGCCGACGAGCTACATCCCGAACGGTGTGAACCCGGCCAAGCCGCTGCCGGCCCGGCAGATCGAGGCCCGGTTCGGGCTGGCCCCCGGCGGCTACCTGCTGCTGGTCGGCCGCCTGGTCCCGGAGAAGGCCGCCGACCTGCTGATTCGTGCGTTCCGCCGGACCGACACCCGGATGCGCCTGGCGATCGTCGGCGGATCGTCGTTCACCGACGACTTCGTGGCCCGGCTGCGCCGTGAGGCCGAGGGGGACGAGCGGATCGTCTTCACCGGGTTCGCCTACGGCGACCTGCTCGCCGAGCTGTACGCGAACGCCGCCGGGTTCGTGCAGCCCTCCCGGTTGGAAGGGCTGCCGTTGACCCTGCTGGAGGCCGCTGCGTACGGGCTGCCGGTGGTGGCGAGCGACATCGCGCCGCACGTCGAGGTGCTGGAGTCGGATGCACCGGGACGACGTCTGTTCCGTGACGGCGACGAAGAAGATCTGGTACGGGCCCTGGGCATGTTGCTCGCCGATCCGGTGGTCGAGCGGGCCGGTGCCGAGATGCTGCATGACCGGGTGACCGGGATGTACAGCTGGGACACCGCCGCCCGGGAACTGGAACGGCTCTACCTCGACCTGGTCCCGGCCCTGGGGCGACGCGCCAGGGCACGGCTCGCCCGCGCCGCCGTCACCGGCTGACCCCCCGAGGTGGCGCCGACCCCGGTGGACGCCCCGGCTGGTCCGGGGGGAGGATGACCCGGTCGGCACAACGGCCCCTTCTGTCGCCCAGGCGAGCAGGGCTAGATTGAACCGATCTTCGTGCCGGGAGGACATCGGTTGGCCGCGCCCGGCAGCGGCCGGGGCAGCGTCGATTCGGCTTCAGTGGGACCAGTGGAACAACACACGCAGCAGTTGGTCGGCGCGGTACCGCCCACGGGCGGCACTCCGGCCGGGGGCAGGGCCCCCACCGGGGGACTCGCCGCGCTCGGCGACTCCGCCGGCACCCGCCTCCTCGCCGGTGGCGCGGCACTCGTCGCCACGGTCGTGGCGGTGGTCGCCGGGTTGGCGATGGCGGCCGGGGACCGTAAGGGCGTGGTGCTGCCGCTCGCCGCGGTCGCGGGTATCGCGGTGGCGGTCCTGGCGCTGACCCGGTTCGCCGGATACGTGCTGCTGATGCTCGCGGTCCGCTCCTGCGTCGACCTGTTCAAGCTCACCGGACCCAGCGCCGGCCAGGCCGGGTCGGCCGACACCGCACGGGCGGCCGACCCGTCCACCCTGCTCGCGGTGCTCTTCCTGCTCGCCGCCGGGCTCTGGCTCGCCGCCCAGTTGCGGCGTCACGGGCGGCTGCGCGGCTCGCCCCTGAGTTGGGCGATGCTCCTGGTCGGCGCGACCAGCCTGATCAGCGCGTTCGGTGCGGCCAAGCCGTCGAACAGCCTCTTGGAGGCGCTGCGGATCCTCACCGTGGTGGTGATGTTCGTGGTGCTGGAACAGCTCATCCCGGACACCGCCGGCATCCGTCGGGTCCTGCTCGCCTGCTACGCCTCGCTGGTGCTGGCGCTCGGTTACACGGTGGTCCTGTCGCTGCTCGGAGACCCGCCGGCCGAGGTGAAGGGCGACTTCACCCGGATCAGCGGTACGTTCAGCCAGTCGACCACCTTCGGTCGCTACCTGATGTTCATGGTGATTTTCGGGTTTGCGGTCTACCGGTTCCTGGGACGACGACTGCGGGTGGTGCTCGGCCTCATGCTCGTCCTCTCCCTGGTCTTCCTCCTGCTCACCAACACCCGTAGCGCCCTGCTCGGTGCGGCGATCGGCCTGGTCGTGGTCGCGGTGTTGCACCGCAGCAAGCGGATGCTGGTCACGCTCTGTCTCGTTGCGGTCGCGGGGGTGGCGCTGGTCCCTGCGGTCGGTGAGCGCTTCGCCCAACTCGCCAACTCCCGTTCCGTCGGCGGCGACCCGACCGGCAACACCCTCGCCTGGCGGCTCGGCTACTGGACCGAGATCGTCACCCTGGCCAACCGCAACCCGGTCACCGGGATCGGGCCGAACATGACCCAGCGCGAGACCGACGAGGCGAAGAAGCCGCACAACGACTTCCTGCGGGCGTACGTGGAAACCGGACTGCTCGGTCTCGGCGCGTACCTCGCGATGCTGGTCGCCTTCCTCTACACCGCGCGGACCGCGCTGCGTCGGGCTCCCCCGGCCAGCTTCGAGCGGGGCGTCGCGGTCGGCTTCGCCGGCTGCGCCACCGCGTTCGTGGCGGTCAGCGCCGCTTCCAACGTCATATCCAACGTGGTGACGCTCTGGTACTTCGTCGCCTTCGCCGCGGCGGCCAGTGCGATCGCCCGACGGCCGGCGCCGAACCCGGTCGGCGAGCCACCACGAAGCACCACTGTCCCGGTTTGAGTGAACGACAGCATTGGGGAAACAAGCGTGGAGATCGTCGACTACCTGCGGGTCGCCCGGCGGCGGCTCTGGGTACTCGTGGGGGTGCCGGTGCTCGCCACCGGTGCCGCGGCCGGCATCGTGCTGCTCGCGCCGCAGCAGTACAGCGGCACCGCGTACGTGGCGGCCCCGGCGTTGGTCGGCGGCACGGCCGGCACCCAGTACTCCGGTACCCAGGCGGCGAACCAGTTCGTCGCGGCCTTCGGCGCGGCCGTCACCTCGCCACGGGTCGTGGCTGACGTGGCCGGTGACACCGGGGTGGCGCCGGAGCGGCTGCGCGACGGGCTCGCCGTCACCCAGGTCGGTGCGAGCAGCCAACTGGAGGTGACGTACACCGCGACCAAGCGGGCGACGGTCGCACCGGTGCTGACCGCGACCACCACCCGGGCGTTGGCGTTCCTCTTCTCCTCCCAGGTGGGCATCGCCACCGGGGAGGTCGAGGCGGCGAACGCCGACGTCACCGCGGCGACCAAGGCGATCGGGGAGTGGGAGAAGACGAACAAGGTCTCCCAACCGGACCGGATCTACCAGGCGACGCTGAGCGAGTTGACCAGCCTGCGGCAGCAGCAGCTCTCCATGCAGGCGGTCGGCAACGGCCGGGGTGCCGACGCGGCGGCGGCAGCGATCGCCGCCGCCCAGAAGAAGCTCGACGAACTGGGACCGAAGCTCCCCGACTACCAGGCCCTGCTCGCCCGGCGGGACGCGGCGACCAGCGCGCTCGCCCAGGCGCGGGAGGGGTTGCAGGCCGCGCGGGCGCAGACCCAGGCGGCCGATCCGGCCCAGGTGACGAGCATCGGGGCGGTGCGCGCGGTGAGCCGGCTGTCGGAGCTGGTCCGGACCGCGCTGCCGGTGGCCGGTGCCGGGCTCCTGCTGGGAGTGCTGTTGGTGGGGGTGCTCGAACTGTTCGCGCGCGGTCGTGCCGCCATTCGTCCGTCGGCCCCGCCGGTCACCGTACCGGCGGCTGTCGCGACACCGGCCGCGATCGCGGAACCGGAGTTCGCGGCGCCGACCGGTGCGTCGTCGGTCGCCGCGCCGTCGGTCGAGGCGG
This sequence comes from Micromonospora sp. NPDC050417, assembly GCF_044458865.1. Classification (NCBI taxonomy): domain Bacteria; kingdom Bacillati; phylum Actinomycetota; class Actinomycetes; order Micromonosporales; family Micromonosporaceae; genus Micromonospora; species Micromonospora sp. NPDC050417. The sequence continues at coordinate 153,031 of NZ_JBITIH010000008.1, read as the reverse complement.
TGGCGGGCCCGGCCGGGACCGTGCCCGCGGCCCGGCAGTGACCACCCGGCTCCGGGCCGCAGGGTGAACGGCGAGCCCGGCGACCGGCCACCGGCCACATCGGAGACCGGTGACCAACAGGTACGCGGAATGGCCCGCGGCGGTGTGCTGAACCTGGCCAGCGCGGTGTTGAGTCAGGCCGCGCTCTTCCTGGTCATGCTGCTGCTGGCCCGGGTGCTCGGTGTCCGTGAGGTCGGCCGGTACGCCCAGGTCTACGCGGTGCTGTCGCTGCTCGGACTCCTCTCGCTCTCCGGGTTCCGGGCCGGGTTGACCCGGTTCGTGGCGGTGCACCTCGCTGACGACGACCCGGCGGCGATCCGTGGGACGATCCGGCTCGGTCTGGTCATCTCGGCGGCGGCGTCCACCGTGATCGCGGTCGGGCTGGCCGTCGGCGCACCGTGGCTGGCCAGGGCCCTGCACGACCCGCAGCTCACCGGTGGGCTGCGGCTGGTCGCGCTGGCCCTGCCCGCGGCCACCGTCTGCGAGGCGGCGCTCGCCGCCACCCGGGGCTGGCGCCGGCAGCGGGCGTACGCCCTGATCGGGCAGGTGTACGAGCCGGTCACCCGGTTGCTGCTCACCGCGTTGGCGCTGCTCGTCGGTGCCGGCCTCACCGGTGCGTTCTGGGCACTGGTGCTGGCGAGCTGGAGCGCGGCCGGGCTCGCCCTCGTCGCGCTCGCCCGGATGCTGGGCCGGGTGCCGGCGGCGCGGCCCGCGTACCGGCCCGGCGAACTGTTCCGCTTCTCCACGGTGAGCTGGGTTTCCTCGATCTCCTCCACCGGTCTGATCTGGGTCGACGCGCTGCTGCTCGGCTTCTTCGACTACGGGGCCGACAAGATTGGCGTCTATCACGTGGCGACCCGGCTGGTCACGGTCGCGGTCTTCGTGCTGGCGCCGATCAACGCGTCGTTCGGCCCGTACCTGGCACACCTCTACCACCAGGAGCGGTGGGACGAGGTACGCCGGATCTACGCGGTCGCGACCGGCTGGGTCGTACGACTCTCGCTGCCGGCGTTCGTGGCGCTGCTGGTCTTCCCGGAACAGCTACTGCGCCTGATCGGTGGACCCGGCCTGGCCGGTGGTGCGGCGGTGACGATCGTGCTGGCGCTCGGGCAGTTGGTCAACGCGGCGACCGGGCCGTGCGGAACGCTGCTGAACATGTCCGGCCGGGTTTCGGTCAACATGTTCGACAATCTTGCCGCGCTGGTGCTCAACATCCTGCTCAACCTCTGGCTCATCCCGGCGCACGGGATCCTCGGCGCGGCGGTCGCCTGGGCGGTCTCCCTCGCGGTGGTGAACGTGGCCCGGGTCTGGCAGGTACGGGTGCAGGTGCGGGCGGTGCCGGTCACCGTCGGCATGGTGAAGGGGCTCGGTGCGGCGCTGCTCGCGTTGGCCGCCGGATTCGGCGTGCGGTCGCTGGTGCCGGGCTGGGGGGCGCAGCTCGTGCTCGGTCTGGCCACGATCGTGGTGGTCTACCTGGGCGCGGTGCTCGCCCTCGGACTCAGTCGGGAGGACGTGATGGTGTTGCGGTCGGTGACCCGCCGGGGTGGCCGGCGTTCCGCCGGGGGTGTGGCGAGGGGCGACGCCTCGGGCGTGGGTGCGGGCCGGGGCGTGGCGACCGACCACACCGGGGCCGGGGTCGGCTCATGAGCGGCCTCGGTCGAAGGCTGGTCACCGACCAGTTGCGCCGGGGCGTCCGGGCCGCGCGGGCGTGGGGACGGGCGAGCCGCCCGGGACCGGCCGGTCCGCTCCCCGATTTCCTGGTCATCGGTGGGCAGCGTTGCGGCACCACGTCGCTCTACCACTACCTCGCCGCACACCCGGGGGTACGGGTGGCGACCGGCAAGGAGTTGCAGTTCTTCAGCCTGCACCACGGTCGGGGTACGCGCTGGTACCGGGGCCACTTCCCGCGCCTCGCCCCGGGCGAGCGCACCTTCGAGGCGAGCCCCTACTACCTGTTCCACCCGAGCGTGCCGGCGCGGGTGGCGGCGACCCTGCCCGAGGCCCGGTTCGTGGCGCTGTTGCGCGACCCGGTGCAGCGGGCCTACTCGCACTACCTGCACACCCGCTCGTACGGCGCCGAGCCGCTCTCCTTCGCGGACGCGCTCGACGCGGAGGAGGAGCGGCTGGACCGGGCGTTACGCGACGGGCCGGACAGCCGGGCCGCCCACCGGGCGTTGCGCAACCACTCGTACGTGGCCCGTGGCCGTTACGCCGAGCAGTTGGAACGCTGGTTCGCGCAGATCCCCCGGGAGCGGATCCACGTGGCCCGCAACGAGGACCTGAGCCGCGACCCGGCGGGCACGTACGCGGAGATCCTGCGTTTCCTCGACCTGCCGGCGTTCACTCCGGAGGCGTTCGCCCGGCACACCCGCCGGGTTGACAGTGGGCCGTCGCAGCTCACCCCGGAGCTGCGGGACCGCCTGGCGGCGTACTTCGCGCCGCACAACGCCCGCCTCGCCGAACTGCTCGGCTGGACCGAAGCGTGGGGGAGCGACGGCTGAACCGGTCGCCGGTGGGGTGACGGCTAGGGTCGCCGGAGGATGACGATCCTCTACATGCCGTTCGCCCACTCCTACCTTGTGGGCGGGGAGCTGTCGCCGGACGACTTCTGGGGGTCGTTGCCCGGCTGGTCGAGCGAGCGGGGGGCCGGTCGCGAGGAGTTCGGGGAGCACGTCAACGCTGTCGTCGACCGGTTCGCCGAACGGCTCGGTCCACCGGAGTGTGATGTCCGGACCGATGGTGAGCACCTGTCCATCGGTCGGTACTCGTGGCGGTACGCCGCCTGGCGACGTGGCCGCCACATCCTCGTGGTCGGCCCGGCACTGGACGCCTTCTCCTACGCCCAGGACGAGGAGGCTGTCGTCTACATAGGCGAGTTCGCCGAAAACGCCCCGTTCCCCGACGCCGCCGACTTCCTCACGCTCATGAGCTTCTAGCCGCAGTTTCATGCCGGGGTTGCCTCACCGCGAAATTCCGATGGGCAGTGTGTGTCACATCGTGACGACCAGCTTGCCGGTCGTGTGCAGGCGGACGAAGTCGGCGCACGCTTGAGCGCCCTCGTCGAGGGTGTAGCGGCGGCCGATGGTGGCGGTCAGCGCGCCACTGGCCGCCAGCTCGCCGACCTCACGCATGCCGCCGAAGGTGCCGTCCATGTCCAGCACGAAATACAGGCCGACGTCGTCGCGCCCGATCCACTCCTGCTGCGGTACGGGGTAAGTGATCGTGAAAAGGCGTCCGCCTGGGCGGATGGTGGTTGCCACTGGGGTGAGGTGATCGCTCGGCAGGGTCAGGTTGAGCGCGAGGTCGACGTCGGAGGGGTACTCGGATTCCGCGTACCCGATGGTTTCCTCGGCGCCGAGAGCTCGCAGGATGTCGGCATCGGCGGCGGTCGCGGTGGCGATCACCCGGGCTCCTGCCCTGGCGAGCAGTGGGACCACAGCGGTGCCCACGCCGCCGGTAGCACCCACCACCAGGACGGTTTCGCCGGGCTGCACCTTGGCGGTGGCCATCAGTGCTCGTGCGGTCAGGCCGATGGTGGGCAGGGCGGCTGCCTGTTCGATGTCGAGGCCGACCGGGCGGTGCGCCAGGAACGGGGTGTTGGCCTCGAAGACCGCGTATTCGGCCAGTGAGCCTGTGCTCAGTGACGGCCGGGTCGCACCAGCCATCGCGCGCAGCGCCCGTGGCACGGCCTGGCCGAAGATCTCGTCACCCACCTGGTAGGCCGTCACGTCGGCGCCGAGCTCGCTGACCGTGCCGACGAAGTCGTTGCCGGGCACGTGCGGAAACTCCAGCGGTACGACGTCGCGGAAATCGCCGCTCGGCAGCCGGACGTCCGCCGGGTTGATCGAGGCGGCGGCGATCCGGACCTGGATTTGTCCCGGACCGGGCAGGGGCACCGGCACATCGGCCACCGTGTACTCCTCGGGTGGTCCGTAGCCGGTTACGACAACTGCCTTCATGTGCCACCTCCGGAAACGGACCACGTGGTCATGTTCGAGTGGCAAGGTAGCAATAAGCGGACCGGGCGGTCAACTTGCTAGGGTGGTGACATGACCTCGACCCGTCCGCTGCGTGCCGACGCCGCCCGCAACCGGCGGCTGTTGCTGGCGGCGGCAACGGACGAGTTCGCGGAGCGGGGTCTGGACGCTTCGGTCGCCGACATTGCCCGCCGGGCCGGTGTCGGGAAGGGCACCGTGTTCCGCCACTTCGCGACGAAGGACGACCTGATCGCCGCGATCGTCCTCGACCGGATCGAGGCGCTCAACACGGTCGGTGAAAGGCTGCTCGAAACGGCGGATCCGGGCGCCGCGTTGCTGGAGTTCCTCACCGTCGCCGCCCAGCAGCGACAGCAACGCGACCTGTCCTTCCTGCATGAGGCCGGCGAACTGTCCGCAGATGTCACCAGGGTTCGCGCCGAGATGTTCCACACCGTGCACAGGCTGGTCGATCGGGCTCGTGAGCACGGCGCCGTGCGGGCCGACGTCACCGGCGCGGACATCATCCTGCTGATGTGCGCGCCGAACTACGTCATCAGCTACGTGCAGGATGCCTCACCGGACCTCTGGCGGCGATACCTCGCCATCATCTTCGACGGCCTACGCCCAGAAGGCGCCCACCCGCTGCCCCACCCACCGCCGGCGGCCCCCTGACACCGGACGCCACAACTCAGCCAGGAGCGGGCCGGTCGGGACGACGATGGACCCCGCCTCTATGGTGGACCGATGGCGTCGGTCAAGCAGTTCCAAGTCACCTTCGACTGCGCAGAACCTGAGCGCGTCGCCCGTTTCTGGTGCGAGGTGCTGGGATACGTCGTACCTCCGCCGCCGGAGGGGTATGCCACCTGGGACGATTTCGATCGCACCCTGCCGCCCGAGCGGCAGGGTTCAGCGTTCGTATGCCTTGACCCCTCAGGCGTGGGGCCGCGACTGTTCTTCCAGCGCGTTCCCGAAGGCAAGGTCGTCAAGAATCGGCTGCATCTCGACGTGCGGGTCGGCACCGGTCTCGTGGGTGAAGAGCGCCTGGCCGCACTTGAGGCCGAATGCGCACGACTGCTCCCGCTCGGCGCCGTACGTGTGCGACTCCTGACTGCGGATGACGAGAACGAGTCGTGCCTCGTGATGCAGGACATCGAAGGCAACGAGTTCTGTCTCGACTGAGTCGCCGGCGACCGTGGCACCTTTGCGAGTCGACTGGTGCAGTCCGCCACCACGACGGGTCGCCCTCCCGTAGCAAACGGGCGAGAGCAGGCCCCGGATGCCGGTCGCACCACCTCGTAACTGGTGGACGCGGAGGGATTGGTGCGCAAGAGGGTTGAGCGCCACGTTTCGCGAGTTCCCACTGGTAGCCGCACCCCAGTAGTCCTCGGACGGCATAGATTCGTCAGGAACGTCCGTGCATCCATTCCGCGATCCGCGTGTCATGCGCTACGACCGCGCCCGCAAGAACCTCGACCGCCACCCCAACTACATCCTCGCCGCCTACATGGCCTCCGGAACGTATCGGCCCAACAAGCGGATTTGCTTGATATGCAGGTAATCCTCGTTGACTCAGTGTCGGTATCCGCCGGTGGGTCTGACGGAGAGGTTCCTGTATGTCTGTCTGGTTGGATCTTGGGTTGCGGCGGTCGCGGACCGTGGCTGGTGATCTCGTCGTCCGGTTCGGTGTGCCGTTGCTGGACGCCTATCTGGAGTTTTTGTCCGTGCGGTCACGGCCGAACACGGTGGCGGCGGTCGCGTACGACCTGAAGGTGTTCTTCATGGTGGTCGGTAAGCCGCCGGTGGAGGTGGTCGCGGCGGACGTGTTGGCGTTCGTCACCGCGCAGCACACGGGTCGGCCTGTTGGCCGGTTGCAGGGCGTTGTCGATGGCTTGGCGGGGTTGTCGGCGCGCACGGTGCGTCGCCGGTTGTCGAGCGTGTCGGGGCTGTACGCGTTCCTGCAGGCGCGCGGTGATGTGGCGGCCAACCCGGTGCCGCGTGGGCTGCCGACGCGGCGGGAACGGCAGCGTCCGCGTCAGGGCGTGCCGCTGGTACGCACTCCACGGACGCTGCCCAGGATTCTTGAGCCCGCGCAGGTCGACGCGCTGCTGGCGGCGCTGCGCACGCACCGGGACCGGGCGATGGTCGAGGCGATGCTGTTGGGCGGGCTGCGCCGCTGCGAGGTCCTCGGCCTGCGGTTGGAGGACCTGCGGGTCGCCACGCGGCGGTTGTTCATCGCTGAGGGCAAGGGCGGCCATCAGCGGATAATCCCGGTCTCGGGCCGGTTCTTCACCTCGCTGGCGGCGTATCTGGAGGCCGAACGCCCTGCCGGTGCCGACACCGACCGCGTGTTCGTGGTGTTGAAGGGACCGCGTCGCGGGATGCCGCTGTCGGCGTCGGGCCTGGACCAGATCCTCGACTCCGCCCGCGAGCGGGCCGGGCTTGCGCGGGCGACCTGCCACCAACTGCGGCACACCTGCCTGACCCGACTCCGCGAGGCCGGCATGGCCTTGGAAGCGGTGCAGGCCCAGGCCGGTCACGCCTCGATCGAGTCGACCCGCGTCTACCTGCATCTGGCCGACGACTGGCTGGCGTCCCAGTACCGACGCGCCGCCGAGGCCATCGACGCGCAGCTGCTTCCCGGCAAACCAGCGTCCGGTCACAGCCTCCAGCCGGTGGACGGAGGCCGGCAGTGAGTAGCCCGCTACGCCTGCCCAGCTGGGACCACCTGGCCGCAGCCGTTCCGGACGTGGTCGCCACCATGCGCCGCTACCTCGACCAGATCGGCTGCATCCTGCGCCCCGGCAGCGTCGGCAATGCCGACCTGGCCCTGCGGTCACTGGCCGCGTTCCTCGTCGAACAAGCGCCCGACGTGCGCACCATCGCCGGCATCCACCGCCGCCACCTGGAAGACTTCCGCCGCTGGCTCGCGGACCGACCAGGCCGCGACACGGCACGGGTATCCCCGGGGACGCTCGCTCACCGGCTCGGCACGCTACGGATGTTCTTCGTCCGCCTTCAGGAGTGGGACTGGCCCGACGCACCCGCACGGGTGCCGATCATCCCCGCCGACCTGCCCCGCCAAGACCACCCCCTACCGAAAGCTCTCGACGACGCGGCCGCGGCCAAACTGCTGCGCTGCGCCCAAACCCAACCACGCATGCTGGTCCGCGTCGTCGTGGAAGTGTTGCTACGCACCGGACTACGCGTCGGGGAGTTCACCGCCCTACGGGCCGACGCAGTCGTGCTCATCGGCGCCGCGCACTGGCTACACGTGCCCGTCGGCAAACTCCACGAGGACCGCTACCTGCCCCTGCACCCCCACCTGGTCACCCTCATCGCCGACTACCGCACCGCCCACGTCAACGCCGACCACCCACTGCTACTGCCCAGGGAGAACGGCCGACCGCTGGATCGCCACACCGTCACCCGGCTGATCAACAAAGCCAGCGCCGCCGCCGGTTTGACACACATCCACCCGCACCAACTACGTCACACCCTGGCCACCCAGGCGATCAACCGAGGCATGACCCTCGAAGCCATCGCCGCCCTACTCGGACACCGCAGCCTCGACATGACCCTGCGCTACGCCAAAATCGCCAACCGCACCGTCGCCGACGAATACTTCGCCGTCACCGAAAAAGTGGAATCCCTTTACCAGCAAGGCAAACCACTGCCCGCCGACACCATCGGACCGAAGATGGCCCGCCTGCGACGCGAGCATCACCGCCTGCTCGGCAACGGCTACTGCACCCGCCCACCCGAACTGGACTGCGCTTTCGAAACGATCTGCGAGGCCTGCACCTACTTCCAGACCAGCATCGAGTTCCGGCCCGTCCTGCAACGCCAACGCGACCACGCCGCCGAACACGGGCAGGAACACCGCGCCGACCTGTTCGACCGGCTCCTCACCCGCGTTGACCGACACGCATCATGATCAGCTTGACAAGGATTACCTGCATAATGTCGAGATGAGTGCATTTACGAGGGTGAGCACTTGGAGATGGTCCGTCACGCGAACGCCTGCTCCCGCATATTCTCGGATGCCTTCGCCTAGCCCGAATGTCATAATGCCGCAGTGGAGGGCTTTCGGTGTGCGAGCTGCGGGAACACGCTGAGCGTCCCGGTCCGGTTGGTGGAGCTGCCGCCGGGGCCGCATTGGTCGCTCCTGGATTGCCATCACGTGAACCCGCCGCTCCTCGTCCCCGGCACCTACGCCATCGACGAGGCCGCGTATGGCCGTGATCAGGTCCTCGGTACCTTCGTTCTCTCACCCGGCGACGTACGCGGGACACGTTTCGTCCATGAGCTTGTGCGCACGGGCTGCTGGTCCCTGGTGGGGTGGAACCCCTGTGTGGCTTGCGAAGGCTGTGGCGCCTTGGTCGCCTCCCGGACGGATGACTGCAGGGTGGCCCAGGAGACGCGCTTTTACCCAGCGATGGTTGTCCGGGAGGCGTGTGACGATGAGCCTGAACGCGCCACGGATCCTTTTGCGCTGATTGCCGACTGGGACAGCCCTGCGCCCGACACTAGACAACACCGCTGGGTGCCCGAGCCGACCCGCCCTCGTCCCGAACTCGTTGCGACCCGCTGGGGCGGCCGAGGTTTGAAAGAGCATCTTTTTCGAGATGATCCGCCAGCCTGACCAGCCAGCCAATATCGGACCTCGACGGTCGGCGTAAGGGATTGATCTGCCTCGATGAGGAGCCTTTGACGTTGGGCAGCACTGAATAGAGTCGCGTGAGAAGGCCAGGGGTGGCAGGCTGCCGAGGTGCTCGCAAAGCCGCCGGGGAACCAGTCGTGGGTGTTCGACCTCACCGCATCTGACAATGTCCTACGTCACCGCGCGCTGACCCGGCACCAGGCGTTGCTCGCGGCGGCTTCGGAGGCACTGCACTGGTCGAACAGGGTATGGGAGCAGGCTGGCACCCCGGCGCCGACCGAACCGCACCTGGCTGCCGAGATGGATCAGGCCAGGGCCGAATTCCGCTGGCACCGGGAGCGGACGATCCTCGGACCGATCAGCGCGTTCTTCGAGTCGGAGCGCTCCGACTCGGTAGCTCGACTGCTGTATGCCCCATATCTGGTGCTGTATTTGCGGTGGGAGGCGGACTACCCGCAGGAGTGGAGTGCGCCTGGCTCGTGGATGTGGTCGCCCTGGGGAACGAAGGAGGTGCTCCTGCGTGAGTTGGACCGCGGTGGTGTGCCTGAGCAGGTCCGGCGACAGATCGGCGACCTGATCGTCTCAGCCCTCGAGCGACCGTATCGGTGTAAGGACTGGATGTACGGGCGGCTGGTCCGGCACGTCCTGGACGTGCCTTTCGTCAGCAGGGTCGAGGCACTCCTGGACGCTGAGGATCCGCTCGTTCGGCTACGGGCGCAGTTCATCCTCCACGTTGCCCGGCATCCGCAGCGCGCCGTCAAGAGAGTCAGCTGGCAGCACTGGCTGTCCTGCGACGCGGGCAATGGTCAGGCTTCGGAGCGGCCTGACTGAGCGGCGGAGACGTTGATATCTTGCCGCGATGCAACCCGATGACCTTCGGCAGTCCGCGACCCAGTACGCACGCCGTGAGGTGGCCCGCGGCATCATGACGTGCGGGATGATCGTGTCCGGTATGGCGGAGTACCTGCACGGTGAGGGCGAGCCCGCGGACCTGTACGCGCTGGCCTGGGAGATCGTGCCGCGCGAGTTCGCTGCGCACCTGGATGTCCAGGCGGAGTGGCCCGCGCGGACCGACAGCGACCGGCTCACGGACGCGTTCCGCGCGCTCGACCTGGCTGGGATCGTCGCCCGGGAGGATTTCGCCTGTTGTCAGTCATGCGGGAACAGCGAGATCGGTGACCATGTCGGCATAGGGACTCCGGCTCGCGGATTCGTCTTCTATCACGGGCAGGATGCCGAGCGGGCCGCTCAGGGCGGGACCCTGTGGCTGGCGTACGGCTCCTTCGACAAGCAGATCGGCGCTGCGCAGGTCGGTGAGGAGGTTGTGGCCGCCCTGCGCGGCGAAGACCTGGAGGTGGACTGGAATGGCGACGCCGCCCAGCGCATTCACGTCCGGCTGCGCTGGGCAAAACGGCGGTACGGCCGGATGGCCGCCTTCCCGGTGAGCGCTGAGCCCGGCCGTACCGTGGCGGTTCAGTTCGTTCCTGACCGGCACATGGTCTTCCCACCGATGTCGGTGGGCGCGCTCGCCGCGCTCGAGCTGCCCTGGCTGCCCGACGATACGAGCGTGCGGGTCGACGACGGCGAACGGACGGTGACGATCCGGCGGGAGAGGCACCGCCTGATCGGCGACGACGGCCGGGAGGCGGGCCGCTTCGAGGGCTTGGGGCTTTTCAGCGCGGACAACGAAGGTGAGCTACCCGACGAGACGGGGCTGATCGAGGTCACCTATCAGTGCATGCCGAGCGGCCCAGAGCAGATCGCCGGACGGCCGATGAGTCTGCCCGAGGTACTCGCCGTCGTGCGGCGGCTGCCCACCCGGACGGACTCGTGGCTGGCCGCCACGCACGAAGCCGGCATCGTGCAGATGCGCTGGGAGAACGGAGTGCTCTGGCTGGAGTCGCCGTTCGTGAGCGAGTCCGCCTCGGTCGGCAAGTACGCCAGCCTCGACGAGGCCGAGCGGATGCTCACCATCCTGGCCACCGAGAACCGCAACGCGATCCGCGACCTGGACGGCGTGACCACCAAGCCCTGGTAATGACCGGATTTGACCCGCTACGGTATGCATACACCGGCTGCGGCACTGCCTGCGGAGTACCCGCCAGTCGGCGAGCAGGTCGACGCGGTCGTTCAGGAGGTCAGCCGGTACTACCCGCCCGCCTGGATACGCCTCACGCTGCGTGCCGCAGACCTGGATGAGTTTGGCTGGCCGCGCGGATGCTGCGGCCAGCCCACAACCCTCAGCCCTGGCGGCGACGGCGTCACCGTCGATGTACGCAGCAGTGAGGGACCGGGATGCGCCTCGTTCGCCGCGCACCGGTCCTGTCTGACCGACCGCCTCAACCCGGACTTCAACGGTGACCGCGCACGGGTCAACGCCGTGGGACGCGGCCAACCGCCGCCCCCAGCAACCGGGAACCAAACGCCCTGACAGTGGCACCCACTGCCGGATACACCCTCACAGACGCACGAGATCACGCGTACATGCCGCCGATGGTGCGCGCAGGCCGCAGGGCATCGTTACGCCCGGCATGCGCGCGTCGCGCGACCGCGTATCTTCCGGCAGCAGCGCTTCGCTCGTACGCCGTATTGGTGCGGCGCGCTCGCTCGGACGCCGGGCACAAAGTTCGTTGTGGCAACCTGATCGTGTGGATCAATCAGTATGGCTAGAGGTGTCAGCGGCTGTGGCTGCGGTGTTGCCTGGCGTCAGACGTTCCGCGCACCCTGATCGGGCGCGCCGCGTCCGACAAGATCATGTTCGCGCTTCTGTCGCCGCTGATTGTGCGCATGGGTAGGCGGCGTGCCGCCGAGCACCGTAGTCCTCTTCGCTGTTGCTCAGGATGCGAGACTTCCGAATTGAGTATGCCCGGCGCTCGTCGGTTAGGGCATAGCCCTCGCAGCCGGCCGACAGGTGTTATTTCGTCCGCTCCGCGCCGTATCCATGGCGCATCCGGATCTTCATCGGATCGGTCCCGGTCGTCGTCACGTGTGCGATCAGCACAGACCTCAGCGGTTCGGGAATGTCGGCGCGCTGCGAACCGGCCCACTGAAGGGACGTAAACAGCTCTGCGGCGCCGTCGAGCTGGCTCAGAGTCAACGATGCCGACGTCAACGCGCAGAAGATCGACTCGGTCGGCTCGGTCAACAGCATGCGCTCGGGCGCCAGCTCGTACCACGGCGTGCCACCCATCGTGGTCGTGTGGCGAGGCGGAAAGCCAGCCCACGCCACCAGCGTTCGGATGCGCTCGATGGTGTTGGGGTACCGCCGGGCTACCAGATCGGCAAGCCTTTCCTCCGCGCCGGTTTCTCGGCGCGACGCGGCCTTGGCCGCCTCGGCGAGAGCCGGCGGCGCGGCCTTCACCCACTGGACGCGACGTGCCTCTTCCTCAGCCGCTTGACCAGCCAACAACTGCTGGACCTCGCGCGATCCGCTCAGACCTCGGTCTGCCAGCCAGTCGGTCAGGCCAGGGCCATCACGGAGGTCCGCATCCCAACTTCCGACGCCTCTGATAGCGGTTTGATGATGCAGCGTCCAGCGCGCGATCTCGCGGCCGGCGGCATCCGACACGAGGATTGTCGGCCATCCCATGCACCGACAACGATCTCCGGTGTCGCCGTCGACGACAGCGAGCCTGCGAGCCAGCTCTGCAACCTCCTTGCCCGACACCACAATCCGGGCCGCGTCGGGCCGGTCGAGCTCATCAGGGGACGCCTCAACGATCAGTACTTCAGCAGCCTCGGCCAGCACACGTTCGACCAGCGCTGTACTGGGAGCCGTGTCACCGCTGGCGATCGCTGGCGCATCAGTCACAGCGGCGAGCGTACCGGCCGTACGACAGCCAGGAACGCCCAGCGCAGTCGCGGCGGCTCAAGGCAAGTCCTGCCCCGATCGGCCAAGCCTCTCGGCGCCCTGACCTGCCGGAAGTAGAGCGTTAGTCGCCGAGCGAGGTGTCCGAGGTGCCGGGTCTGGGCTCGAGGACGACCACCGCAGTCTCGGACGGCCGCCGCGCCGCGTAGGCGTCCAGCTTGGTGTCGATTTCCCGCCAGCGGGCCCACAGCCGCATCCGTTCGTCGCCGGTTGCCGCGCGACCGCGGACCAACCGCTGCCCGTCGACCAGATCGACGGTGGAATCAGGGTGCGCCCGCAGGTTGAGCCACCAGGCGGGCTCACCTTCGCCCCATCCGTTCATTGCCAGCGACACCAGATTCGGGCCGTCCTCCAGGTACGCGATGATGACGCTGCGCTGCCGGCCGGTGCGACGCCCGGTGGTGGTCAGCCGTAGCGTCCCCCAGGCATCGGCGCGTGGCCGCCACAGTCCGACTCGGCCAGCAAATACTCGGTACACACCCCGGTGCACCGACCAGGCCAAGCGAATGAACCACCTCGGCGGAAGCTGCGGTGGTCTCGCCCGGCGTTCGACCGACATGGCGACCTCCTGCACGCTCAACTGGGTGCGGATATAGACAGGACGCTAGTCGCTTCCGCAGACGGCTGGTAGAGCCGAACGGACTGCTCGCCAGGCTCAAACCCGGATAGGCAGGGTGGGCGCTTGGAGGCTGGAGCGGTTGCTACCCGAGATGATCGTTGCCGTCGGCCCGGCGGTCCGCGACGACAGCGTCCTGCCTGGTGCGCCGCGTTCCTCGGCGGGGACCTGCGGATGTGTCAGCCCGGTCGGGATGACGGCTCGGCCGCCATCGGGTTCTTCCGGGGTGGGGCGGTGATGTAGGCCGGGTGGGCCCGGTGCAGGGCCCGGAACGGCGGGTAGCAGAGCATGATCAGCCGGGTGGTCAGCCAGGACCGCCAGTAGCGGGCGCTACCGGCTCGCCCCGAGTGGCTGGCGTAGCAGGCATCGGTCATCCTCAAGTACGTCCAGAAGTCGCCTGGGCGATCCCGGAAGCGGCGTGCGGAGGTACTCGCCCGGAGCCCGGCGGCGAAGACCACACGATGGCCGGCCCGGTGCAGGTGGATGCCGAGGTCGAGGTCCTCGTGGTAGCGGCGGTCGTCGCAGAGGTCGTCGCGGACCGCGTGCCAGGCCCGGGCCCGGATCGCCATGTTCGCGCCGAAGACCCAGTCGAGCCGCTGCCGGCTCGGCAGTGCCCAGGCCCGGCGCAGCGTCAGGTCCACTGTGTTGATTGCCGCAGGGAGGCGAATGTCGTAGTAGGTCACCGGTCCGGTCGCCGCCGCGACGGTGTCGTCCGCGAAGAGCCGGCGGACCTCTTCGACCCAGTACGGCGGCAGCCGGGTGTCCGCGTCGATCCGGCCGATGACGTCACCGGTGGCCGCCATCAGACCGCGGTCGCGGGCAGGCAGCACTCCCAGTCGCGGTTCGGTCAGCAGCACGATCCGATCGGCGTACGCGGTCAGCCGGGCCCGGGTCGCGTCCGTGGATGCGTTGTCCACCACGATGATCTCGTCGGCCGGTGTTGTCTGCCGGAGGACCGCATCGAGACACGGGCCGATGGACTCCTCCTCGTTGTGCACCGGCACGACGATCGAGACTCTCGGTATGCGGGCCGGACCCGCTGCGGCGCTGTCTGATGGTCGAGCCGCACCGGTCACGTTCCGCTCCCGCCCTCGGGGGTCATTGGATCGTCGCGCCGGAAGCGTGTCATACGGGACCGCGTCGATGCCATCGCCGCATCGGTCGGCGAGGCTCGGCGAGACGGTCGGCGTCCTCCCGAGAACCCCGGATGCTCGGCCGAGGCCCGAGTCGCACCTGATTGCCGAGGCAATGCTCGACGACAAGGCGCGATGCGGCGATCGCGAGCGATGTGACGCGGCTATGCGCGGGTCGGTGCGGCGGGATTCGCGGCGGCTGGCTGGTCGAACTCGTCGCGGTTGCGGAGGATGTCGCTCTGGTGGCCGCGGACCCAGTGCACGAGTCCGTCCACGGCTTCGTGCAGTGAGCGGCCGAGCGGCGTCAGGGCATATTCAACCCTCGGAGGTACCTCGGGGTACGCGGTTCTGGTGACCAACCCGTCGCGGGTGAGGGCGCGCAGAGTCTGGCTGAGCATCCGCTGGGAGATGCCGGCGACCTGTTCGTGCAGCGCGGTGAAGCGCAGCGGGCCGGACGCCAGGACCGTGATCGTCAGCAACGTCCATTTGTCACCGACCCGTGCCAGCACATCGCGGACGAGTTCGATCGTCTGGACGCAGTCCGGCGCGATCGTGTGGTGTGCGAGTTCGGTACCAAGGAAGCTTGTCATGGCCTTCGTTCCTCGCGCGTCAGTAGCTGACTTCAAAGTGCGTACGGGAGAGCCGGACTAAAACGGGTCGCCGTACGTTTCTTACTGATCGTAACTGACGTGCGGCCAGCCGCTGGGTGGCCGCGACAGCGGGAGGACGCCATGGCCCGGCACGAAACCTTCACGATCTCGCGGCACCTCGACGTACCACCGGGCGAGGTCTTCGCGGCGTTTGCCGACACCGCGACCAGGCGGCGGTGGTTCCGACTTCCCGGCAGCGGAGCCTCGTACGAGCATGACTTCCGGGTGGGCGGTGGTGAGACGGCGCGCAGCATGTTCGCCGGGCTGGACACGGCGCCCGAGCGGCTGGAGTACCGATCGCGGTACATCGACATCGTGGACACCCACCGGATCGTCTACGGCTACGAGGCCGCCGTCGACGGCGAACTGCGGTGGACCTCGCTGGTCACCGTCCGGCTCCACGCCGAGACCGACGGAACCCGCCTGGAATGGACCGAACAGGTGACATTTCTCCGGTACGAGGGCGACGGCGGTGCGGACCTGGCGCACCTGCGCGGCGCGAGCGTGCTGCGGCTGAACGGCCTCGACGCGGCTCTGCACCCCGCCACATCGGCATCAGCCACGACGGTGAAGATCCCGGTTGGTTCCGGGGAAGGACCCGCGCAGCACGACGTTTCGGACCAACGGTAACTGTCAGATCGACAGAAACGGACCACGCATGACGAACATCGGCATCGTCCTCGGCAGCACCCGCCTCAGCCGGGGAGCTCACCAGATGGTTGGGTGGGTCGCCGAGCGGGGTCCGTGGTGCCGACCTCCTGAACTGGTCGTAGGGCACGAAACCGGTAGCCGAATTGCGGATGGGTCGGTGTTCTACCCCCGCAATGCCGCGGCTGTGGCCGCGACGAAGCCATCGGGGTTGTCCAGCATGATGTTGTGGCCGGCGTCTGGCACGGCGACCACCTGCACTCCGGCGGCGGTCAGGGCGTGCGCACCGATTGGTTCGCTGCCGGACGGGTGAAGGTACGTGCGCGGCACGGGCAGTTCGAGCAGGAGCTCCCGCACGGTGGGAGTGGTGCCGCGGCCGAGGTGTGCCGCGGTGCGGTAGAGCGCCTCCGGGCCAGTGAGCCGCATCGTCGCCGCCCAGGTCGCGCCCACTTGAGTGAGCGTGTCGGAGCGGCCACCGCCGTGTACGAACTGCTCCTCGGTGTAGCGGGCAGGGATGCCGACGCCCGGAGGCTGCGGGTCGAGGGTGGCGTCGACAAGGACCAGTGCGGAAACAAGGTGCGGATGGCGGGCGGCCAGGACGATGGCGACGGCGCCACCCATGCTGTGCGCGATCACCTCTGCGGCGCCGACACCGGCTGCTGTCAATGCGGTAGCGAGAAGGTCAGCGTGCTCCTCCAGCGTGTACGAGGCGTCGGCTGGCCGGTCACTGATGCCGTGCCCGAGCAGATCCATCAGCAGGGCACGTCGTCCGGCGAGAGCGGGGTTGGTGGCCACCGCCGCGTAGTAGGCCGGCGAGGAGGCGCCGAGCCCGTGCAGGTAGACCCGGGTGGGTTCGGTGCCGGGGAACTCCACCCAGCGGATCGTCGTGCCATCTGGTCGCACCTGGGCGCCGCGCATCACGTACCTCCTGATTGGTACCTCGTGTTCGAGGTATCTCGTTGCCGAGGTAAGCTAGCACGGTGTTGGAGTTCGCGATACTGGGCTTCCTGGCCGACGCCCCGCTGCACGGGTACGAGCTGCGCAAACGCGTGGCCGCACTCACTGGACACATCCGGCCGATCGCGGACGGGACGCTGTACCCCACGATCAAACGCATGGAACGTGCAGGCTTGCTGCGTCGCGACGTGCAGGCCGGTCAGATGGCGGCACCCCGGCACGTGCTGACCCTCAGCCCGGCCGGACACGCAGAGCTGCTGCGTCAGCTCCACACACCCGAAGAGCTGTTCATCACCGATGAGAACCGCTGGTTCACGCTGCTGGCGTTCCTCCGCCACCTGGAAGACCCAGCAGACCAAGCGGCGGTGCTGCACCGCCGACTCAGTTTCCTCACTCGACCGGGGAGCTTCTTCTGGGACGGCGAGCGCCCACTACGTGCTGACGACTTCCCCGACGATCCCTTCCGCCAAGGGTTGTTCCGCATCGCCACCGCCACCAGTCGGACCGAGATCGCCTGGCTTCGGGAAATGTTGAGATCACTCACACGATGACCGAAACGGCGCCTTCAGCAGGCTGACCGTCCGTAGCCCGTGCCGAGGCGTACACCTGCCGCGACATCATGCACGCCGATCACATGATCACCGTCTCGACGGACGGGGTTCGGAGGCTCGGCGACCCGCTCACCCGTCCACTGCGATCGCCGCGATGGCGGCATGGGGTCGCTGATCGCCTTCGCGGGGCCGTCGCAGACGTTCGACCTCTGTGAATCCGGCTCGGGTGAGTCGCTTGGAGATCTCGTCCATGGGCCAGCGATAGGCGGTTATGACCTTGTGGTCGAAGGCGGCGACCTCGTCGCCGTCGAAGAGGCCCAGCACCAACGTGCCGGACGGGGCCATGGCTCGCCGGAACGTGGTGAGCACGCCGTCCAGGTTCTGCGGCGGTTGATGGATCAACGAGTACCAGGCCAGGATGCCGGCGACGGAGTGGTCGGCGACGTCGAGGTTCTCCATCGACCCGAGTTGGAACTCAACGCTCGGGTGGGCCGCCCGCGCGTGGGCGATGAACTCGGGGACCATGTCGATTCCCCGTGCGTCGGCACCCAGCGAGCGAAGGTAACCGGTGAGATGCCCAGGCCCGCACCCCAGATCGAGCACCGCGCCGGACCGGATCGCCAGGTGTCGCCCGATGAAGGCCAGGTCGTCGTCGTGCACCTGGTGGCTGGCACCGAACAACTCGATGTAGAGCCCCGCGACGGACGCATACGCGTGCCGGACCTTGTCCCTGTCCACCCCGGGACTATATGAGCTGTCGGATTCGCAGAGCAGGACCACGCTCGCGCGGCGAGTCACGCGAGGCAGCACCACCCGCCGCGCCAGCGCGGGTTAGCGCCGCGCCGGCCCGGTCACCGAATAGGTGAGGTAGGCGAAGTGGCCGACTCGTTCCAGCTCGACGAGTTGGAGCCGGTCGGAGAGGAGTCGGCGGGGCAGCAGCGGCTTTCCGGCGCCGAGGGTCACCGGCGCGACGCCCAGGATGATCTCGTCGAGCAGTCCGTGGTCGGCGAAGCTGCCGACCAGTTCGCCACCCCCGACGAGCCACACGTTCTTCCCGCCCGCAGCCTCCGTCATCGCCGCGTGCACCGGGCGTACGTCGCCGCTGACGAAGGTGATGTTCGCGCCCGGAATCGCCGGCAGGTCGCGGTGGGTGAAGACCCAGCTCGGCCGGTCGCCGTAGTAGTCGTGCCACTTCTGCGGCTGGTCGAGCAGCAGCTCGTGTTCGAGCACCCACTCGTACGTGGTGGAGCCCATGGCGAACGCGCCCACCCCGGCGAAGAAGGGTGCGAAGCGGTCCTCTCCGCGCGAGTCAGCCTGGAACAGCCAGTCGAGGGAGTTGTCGGGATCCGCGATGAACCCGTCGACGCTGGTCGCGGTGTAGTACTGCGTCTTCGGCACCCCGGCATACTGCCACGGCGCACCGACGAAATCCGGGCCGGCGACGGCAGAGCCGCAGCGCCCGAGCCGCAGCGGCGGGGTGCGGTCAGCGCAGGCTGGCGAGGATCTTGTCCACCGGCTGGTCGGCGCGGAGCAGGAGCGGAGTGTCGGTCACCGTGGTGCCGGCACCCCCGTCGGACCGCAGTGGGGCGCCCACCGCACCGCTGAGCCCGCCCGGTGCCGCCGGTACGGTCACTGGCGTCTTTGAGGCCGACCAGAGCACCAGTGTGCTCGCCCCGCCCCGGACGAACGCCACCCCGTTCAGCCGGCCGGCGACCGAGGCGGGCAACGGGGTGACGGTGGCATCCCGGGCCGCCTCGGCGAGGCTCGCCATCATCCGTCCGGCCTCGCGTTCGGTGCCGTTCGGGTCGAGCAGCCCGTACCGGACCTCGCTGCCGGCGGCGTTGTTCGGGTTGTACGCCAACGGCAGCCAACTGATCTCGCCGATCCCACCGGCGACCAGCAGGGTGACGGTCTTGACCATCTCGGCGGCCCGGCTGGCCGGGTCACCGTCGGCGTCGCGCCAGAACTGGCCGACCTCCCACGCCTGGACCGGCACCCCGGTCGGGGTCATCGTCCTGAGGTAGTCCAGCAGCGGCGCCACCCCGTCGAAGTGCTCGTAGAAGTGCAACTGCCGGACGTCGACGGTCCGGTCCGCCAACAGGGACTCGGTCGCGGCGAGGAAACGCAGGCTGCGGCTGTTGACGTCGGTGCCGAGCGCCTTGCGAAGCTGTGCCTCGGCGGTCACCGCCGGGATCTGCTGCCCCCGGGTGCCGATCCGCCGCTGGAAGTACGCCTGGTAGGCGGCGATCGCGTCCGGCACCCGGCCGGCCTGGAGCAGCCGGTCGGCCACGCCCATGCCGTACGCGACGCTGCTGATGCCGGAGTCGACCACCAGGGCCTTCGGGTCGGTCGCGCGGATCGTCTCGGCGGCGGCCTTGACCAGCCGTACGTACTCCTCGGGACTGCCGGCCCAGTAACTCGGCGCGTTGACCTCGTTCTCGATCGCGTACTCGCGCACGCCGTACGGGGCGTAGCGGCGCACCACCGAGCCGACGAACCGCTGGTACGCGGCGAGGTCGGCCGGCATCGCCGACTCGGTCTTGTTCGCCGTGCCCCGGGTGTACTCCGGGGTGCCGCCGGTCGCCCAGCACATCCCGGTACGGATCTTCAGGTGCAGCGTGATGCCGAGGTCCCGGCTGCGGGTGGCGATCTGGTCCAGCGCCGTCCAGTCCAGTTGCCCCTGCTTCGGTTCGATCTCGCACCAGGAGATCTCCTCGTACGTCGCCGAACCACCGATCTTCGCCAGGTACGGGGCGAACTGCTGGTAGCGCGACCAGTCCCAGTGCGCGCCGAACGGGTTGCCGACCCGGTCCACCGTCCCGCGCGGTCCCACGTCGCCGGCTGCCGGCGTACCGGACGGGGTGCCGGCGCTCGGCGGGGCCGGCGGCGGATCGTCGCCGTCGGCGGTGCAGCCGGCGGTGACCAGCAACGCGGCGGCGAGTACGGCCGTGGCGGCGACCCGCAGTCGCCGGCCGCCCCTCACCGGTATCCCAGGGCGCGCAGGGTCCGCCCGGAGAAGATCCAGACCAGCAGGCGGAGGAACGGGTCCAGTTCGCGCCGGTAGGTGCCGACCCGGGAGCCGTAGATCGGTTCGCTGGCCCCGCCGGCGGCCCGCCGCTTCTCCGCCTCGGTGGTGTACTTCTGGGCCACGTCGTGCTGCTTGCTGTCGTAGTCGAGGATGCCGTCCTCCCACGGCTCGCCGAGGAACTCGAACAAGCCCCGCATCGCCTTCTCCGGTTCGGTCACGGTCTGCTCGTAACGCAGCTCGTAGTAGCGGTCCGCCGGCAGGGTGGCGCCGACCGCCCGCGCGGTCCGGATGTAGCGCGGCCACTTCACCACGCACTTCACCGCCGACCAGTAGCCGAACCGCTTGCGGTGCGAGACCACCACGTCCCGCCCGTCCCGGATCAGGTGCACGATCTGGGCGTCCGGGAAGACCTCGGTGACGAAGTCGAGCGACATCGCGTACAGCGGGGTCTTGTCCGCCCAGCGGGTCTTGCCCCGGGTGGCGGCGTAGTCGGCGTGGACGCCGCCGAAGAACTCGCGGATACGACGCAGCCAGTCCTCGCGAGGAAAGCCGAACCGGGACAACCGTTCCCAGTCCCGGCCCACGATCCGTTGCAGGTCGGGCAGGAACCGGGTCTCCGGACCGCAACTGATGCTGGAGTGCGAGTCGAGCACCAGGCGCAGCATCGTGGTGCCCGAGCGCTGGCACCCGACGAGGAAGATCGGTGCGGTAGGGCGTGCGGGTTCGGGTTCAGCCACGGTCGGCCGCCTTCTGCTCGGAGGGTTCGTCCGCCGCGACGCGGGCGAGCCGGTCGGCCAGCTCGTCGCAGCGGGACCGGACCCCGGGGTCGATCGGCAACGCCGGTCGGGCCGCCCCGGCCGGCCCGGCGCCGTGCGACTCGCGTGGGGCGATGTGCGCGTGCAGCCGAGGGTGGTAGGGGAAGTCGAGGAAGTCGCAGAGTCGGCGGATCTGCGCCGCCGGTTCGGCGACCAGTGTGTCGTACCGGCAGAGCAGGACGTCGTCGCGTCGGTCCAGGCCGAGCCGGAAGAAGAGCGAGTTGCGTACGTACCAGAAGAGCGCGGCACCGCTGTGCGGATCCAACCGCTGCGGGGAGTGGGAGCGGATCAGCTCGACCGTCGCGTCGTCGAGCCGCTGCCCCTGCCACCGCCCGCCGATGCTGCCGTCGGCGATCGCGCGCAGCGCCCGCAGGTTGGCGTCGCCGAACTTGGCGACCTCCGACCGGGCCCGGTCGTCGACGTCCCGGTAGGCCCAGATCGCCCGCCCCGGAGCAAGCCCGGGCAGGGCCAGTAACTCGTCCACCCGGTGACTCTCGCAGAGCGGTTTGACCAGGACGTACGCGTGTCGACTGCGGAGCACCGTGGCGGTGAGTACATCGTCCGGCCGGAGCTGGAAGCGGTGGAACAGGGTGCGGTCGTTCTCGTTGCGTACCTCGACCTCGGGCGCCGAGTCCAGCCCCCGGACCAGCATGTTCGTGCCAGAGCGTTGCAGCCCGACCAGGTAGACCGGCATCGCCGAGCCGGGCGCTCGACCGGCCCGCCGCCGCCAGCGCCACTTCGCCAGGGCGGTGCCGATCCGGTCGACCGGATCGAGTCGGTCCTCCTCGATCAGCCGCCCGATCCCCTCGGTACGGGCCCAGCGCAGATGCCGCCTGACCCGCCGGGCGGTGTACGCGAACGCGGAGAGTTCGTCGTCGGCTGCCACGGTCCTCCTCGCTCGGGCACCAGCGCTGCCCTGCGGAAAGCGGGGCGTGGCCGGCGGCGGAGCCAGGTTATCGGGAGATCATGGCGGGTCGCCAGGCTGCGGGCCGTACGGGCACATAAAGATCATCCGTTCAGGCACATGAGGGGGGTGAACTGGACTCCCCGACCCGCCCTGCATACGGTGAGCCCTGGTCGGAGCAGGCAGGCGCCGATCTCCAACTCCGGGCCGGGTTCGCCCGATCGACGTGAGCGGGCCGATTCGATGCGCGTGCTGCATGTGAACAAGTTCCTCTACCGCCGTGGCGGTGCCGAGGGCTACCTGCTCGACCTCGCGGCACTACAGGAGGCGTCCGGCGACACGGTCGCCTCCTTCGGGATGACGCATCCGGAGAACGAGTCGCCGCTGCCGTACGCCGCCCACTTCCCGGCCGAGGTGGAGTTGGAGCCGGCGCCGAGCGGGCTGCGCCCCCGGGCGGTCGCGGCCGGTCGGATGCTCTGGTCCCCGACGAGCCGACGCGGGCTGGCCCGGGTCATCGACGACTTTCAGCCGGACGTGCTGCACCTGCACAACATCTACCACCAGCTCTCCCCGTCCGTGCTCGCGGCGGCCCGGTCGGCTGGCGTACCGTGCGTGCTCACCATGCACGACTACAAACTCGCCTGCCCGAGCTACCAGCTCCTCGACCAGGGGCGCCCGTGTCAGGCGTGCGTCACCGACGGCCCGTTGCAGGCGGCCCGGCGCCGGTGCAAGGACGGTTCGTTCTCCCGTAGCGCGCTGCTCGCGGTCGAGTCCTGGCTGCACCGGGAGTTGGGCGCGTACGACCCGGTGCAGGTCTTCGTCAGCCCGAGTGAATTTCTGGCCGACGTGATGCGTCGCGCCGGTGTCTTCCCGGATCGGGTGCGGGTGGTGAACCACTTCGTCGACCTGACCGGCGTGGCGGCCAAGGCCGAACCCGGTGGCGGGGTCGTCTTCGCCGGCCGGCTGGCCCCCGAGAAGGGCGTCGACGTGCTGGTCGAGGCGGTGGCCGCGCTGCCGGACGGGGTGCCCGTCGACATCGCCGGCGACGGCCCGGCCCGACCGGCGTTGGAGGCGCTCGCCGCGCGTCTCGTCCCCGGCCGGATCCGTTTCCACGGCCGGCTCGACAAGTCGCGGCTGCACGACCTGGTCCGGGCGGCGGCGGTGGTCGCGGTGCCGTCACGTTGGCACGAGAACCAGCCGATGGCGGTGCTGGAGGCGTTCGCCTGTGGCGTGCCGGTGGTCGCCACCGACCTGGGCGGCCTGCCCGAGCTGGTCGCTCCCGGCGTGGACGGTGAGATCGTCCCCGCCGACCAGGCCGGGCCACTGGCCGAGGCGCTGCGCACGCTCCTGGCCGACCCGGAACGGGCACACCGGATGGGGCAGGCGGGGCGGGCGAAGGTGGCTCGGGACTTCGCGCCGGAGCTGCACCTGAGCCGGATTCGCGAGCTGTACGCCGAGGCGGCGACGGCGGTGCCGAGGCGTCGGCGGGGAGCGCCCGTGACCGTCGGTGGGGGAGTGGCCCGATGAGCGCGGCCCGGGTGCTCTATCTCGCCGGCAGTGGCCGCAGCGGCAGCACCCTGGTCACCACGGTGCTGGGCCAGCTACCGGGGTTCCTCGCCGCGGGCGAGCTGCGTTACCTGTGGCGGCGCGGCATCGTGGAGAACCGTCCCTGCGGCTGCGGCGTGCCGATCGGGAACTGTCCGTTGTGGAGCAAGGTGCTGGCCGACCTGCCGGAGGCGGAACCGGCAGCGATCGCGGGTCGGCTGGCGACGCGACTGCGACTGCGCGGACTGCCCGCGCTGTTGCGCCGTCACCGCCGGGGCCGGCCGCCGGTCCCCGGTCACCCGGACGACACACACCTGGCCCGGCTCTACGCCTCGGTCGCCGAGCACGCGTTTCCCGAGCACGACCAGCCCGGTGTCATCGTCGACTCGTCCAAGCTGCCCCCGTACGGGGCACTGCTCGGCAGCCTGTCCGGCGTCGACCTGTACGTCCTGCACGTGGTCCGCGACCCGCGCGCCACCGCCTTCTCCTGGCGCCGTCGCCGGGCCCTCGACGGTGGCGCCGACGACCGGTTGATGAGCCGTCCACCGGTCTGGAAGGCCGCCCTGCTCTGGCTGGTGTGGAACACCGCGACCGTACGACTCTGGGGCACGGGGAACCGGCCCGAAGCTGGCCCGGACCGTTACCTCCGGGTGCGGTACGAGGACTTCGTCGCGGACCCCGCCACCACCACCGCCCGGATCGTCCGCTTCGTCGGTGCCACCCCGGGTGAGCTGCCCTTCCCGAGCCCAAACATGGTTCGCCTGGCGCCCACCCACTCGGTCGCCGGCAACCCGTCGCGGCACCGGACCGGTGTGGTCGACGTGGTCGCCGACACCGAATGGGTCACCGGGCTCTCCGCCCGCGGGTACGCCGTGGTGACGGCACTGACCGGGCCGGTCCTGCGCCGGTTCGGCTACCCACTGCGCCGACCGGCCACCATGGCCGCCGATAGCGTGTCGACCGGTGATCCCGGGTCGACCGTCGTCCCCTCGTCACCCGTCGCCGGGCAGGAAGGCTGAACGATGCTCTCACTGGTGGTGGGCACCGGCCGGTGCGGTTCGACCCTGGTCCAGGAACTGCTCTCCCGGCACCCGGGGGTCGGCTTCGTTTCCGGACTCGACGACAAGCTCTCCCGGCTGAACCCGAAGGGCCGGTTCAACGGCACGCTCTACCGCCGTTCGGCGCCGCGTCCGGTGGGGATGACGTCGCTGCGGCACAGCCGCCGGTTGCTGGAACGGGGTCGGCTGCGGGTGGCGCCGTCGGAGGCGTACCACCTTCTCGACCGGCAGGTGCTCGCCGGGTTCTCCCGGCCGTGCCGGGACCTGCTCGCCGAGGACCTGACCCCGTTCGTGGCCCGGCGACTGCGTGCCTTCTTCGACCAGCGGATCGCCCGGCAGGGCTGCGAGCAACTGATCCAGCATGTCACCGGGTGGCCGCGTACCGGGCTGCTGCACGCCGCGTACCCCGACCTGCGGGTGGTGAACGTGGTCCGCGACGGCCGCGCGGTGGCCAACTCCTGGCTCCAGATGGGCTGGTGGGACGGGTGGCGCGGGCCGGACAACTGGATCTACGGTCCGCTCCCGGCGGACCTGCGGGAGGAGTGGGCCGAGTCCGGTCGTTCCTTCCAGGTGCTCGCCGCGCTGGGCTGGAAGATGCTGATGGAGGCGTTCACCGAGGCCCGGCTGCGTCACCCGGGGGACCAGTGGCTCGACGTCCGGTACGAGGATCTCGTCGCGCAGCCGCGTGAGCAGGTCGCCCGGATGCTCGACTTCCTCGGCCTGGAATGGTCACCGGCCTTCGAGAAGGGCTTCGCCCGGTACGACTTCCCACCGGGGCGGGCCGCCGCGTACCGCGACGAACTCACCCCGGTCCAGCTCGGCGCGATGGAGCGGGTGTTGGAGAAGCCGCTGGCCGAGTGGGGCTACGCCATCTCGTAGGGTCCGACCCGTCGGAGTGGCGGTCAGTGCGGGCCGCTGTCGAAGCGCCGGATGGCAAGCGGCATGAAGACCACCACCAGCAGCACGGACCAGCCGATGGTCGCCGCGACCGGATGCGCGACCGGCCAGGCGGGGTCGACCGGGCTGACCGTCGCCGACTGGTTGCCGAAGAGCTGCCGGCAGGCGCCCGCGGCGGCGCTCACCGGGTTCCAGTCGGCGACCGTACGCAGCACGGTGGGCATCCCCGAGGTCGGCACGAAGACGTTCGAGATCATCGTGACCGGCATGACGAGCGGGCCGAGTTTTGCCGCCGTCTGCACGTTCCGGAAGACCGTGCCGAGGAAGATGCCGACCCAGGAGACCGCGAACTGGAGCAGCATCAGCAGCCCGAAGGCGCCCAGTGCGGGGCCGGGGCCAGTCTGCACCCGCCAGCCGACGAGCAGCCCGGCACCGGCCATGACCAGCAGGGTCACCGCGTTGACCAGCAGGTCGGCGCCGGTCTGTCCGAGCAGGATCGAGGAACGTGAGGCGGGCATGGAACGGAACCGGTCCATCACCCCCCGGTCGCTGTCACTGGCAATGGTGATCATCGCGGTGACCAGCGTGGTCACCGTCGACATCACGAACAGGCCGGGCATCAGGTACGCCCTGTAGTTGCCCCCGTCGCCGACCGGGATGGCGCTGCCGAAGACGTATCCGAAGAGCACCACGGCGGCCAGCGGAAAGACGAGCGTACCGATGATCTGGCCCGGGGCGTGCTTGAGCTGGAGCAGGTTGCGGTACCCGATGGTCAGGACGTCGCCGACCCGCCACCGCAGCCGGGCGAGGCCGTGACCGTCCGGCACACCGGTGCTGATCGTGGTCATCCGACGGTCTCCTTACGGGTGGTGGTGGCGCTCCGCCGGGTGGTCGACGCGTCGGGTTCCGCTTCGGCGGGTTCTGCCTTGGCAGGCTCGGCCTTGGCGGGTTCTGCCTTGGCGGTGAGCCGCAGGAAGACCTCGTCCAGGGTGGGGCGGCGTACGGCGACGTCCTCCGGGTCGACGCCGGCCTGGTCCAGCAGGCGCACCACCGAGGGCAGGGTCAGGGTGTCGGCACCGATCGGCACGCTCAGCAGCCGTCGGTCGGGGTCGATGTTCGGCTCGGCCCCGGCCAGTCGGGCCAGGATCGACGCGGTGGAGTCGAGTTCGGCCGGGGTACGGACGACCACGTCGATCCGGCCGCCGAGTTCGGCCTTGAGCGCGTCCGGGCTGCCCGAGGTGACCACCCGACCGTGGTCGATCACCGCGATGTGCTGCGCCAACTGGTCCGCCTCGTCCAGGTACTGGGTGGTGAGCAGGACGGTCATGCCGTCGACGACCAGTTCGCGGATGGTCCGCCAGATCTCGTTGCGGCTGCGGGGGTCGAGTCCGGTGGTGGGTTCGTCCAGGAAGAGCACGGCGGGGGAG
This sequence comes from Micromonospora sp. NPDC050417, assembly GCF_044458865.1. NCBI lineage: Bacteria > Bacillati > Actinomycetota > Actinomycetes > Micromonosporales > Micromonosporaceae > Micromonospora > Micromonospora sp. NPDC050417. The sequence continues at coordinate 126,258 of NZ_JBITIH010000008.1, read as the reverse complement.
ACGATCAGGCTGGAGATCAGGTCGAGTCGTCGGCGCATGCCGCCGGAGTAGGTCCGGACCAGCCGGTCGGCGGCGTGTCCGAGGTCGAACCGGTGGAGCAGGTCGTCGGCGCGACGCTTGGCGGTGCGTCCGGTGAGGTGGAAGAGCCGGCCGAAGATCTGAAGGTTCTCCCGGCCGGTCAGTCCCTCGTCGAGAGCCGCGTACTGTCCGGCGAGGCCGATCCGGTGACGTACCTTCACCGCCTCCCGGACCACGTCGTGGCCGGCGACGAGAGCCCGGCCGGCGTCCGGCCGGGTCAACGTGGCGAAGATCCGGATCGCGGTGCTCTTGCCCGCGCCGTTCGGGCCGAGCAGTCCGTAGACGGTGCCGGCGGGGATGGCCAGGTCGAGGCCGGCGAGGGCCTGGGTGTTGCCGAATCTCTTCCGCAGTCCCTCCGCGACGACGACCGCGTCGCCGGTTGCGTGTCCCACCAGACCTCCCACTGACTACGTCGCGCGGTTAGTGTCTTGCAGGCTAGCTAAAGTGGACCGCTCAGCCCGGCAGGAGACGGACCTCGGCGCCCCGGCTGCTGCGCCTGGAGGGCCACGACACGACGTACGGCGTCCGCGACGTCCAGGGGTTCACGTCGCAGCAGCAGTTGGCGGCCGAGTGTGGCCCGGTTCAGCGCTCGCTGGGTGAGAGTCATGTCGCCCCCGTTCGTCCTGCACCGGTGCCGGATTCGGATGGCTGCCGGCTTCGCGCAGGTGTTCCCGCATCGCATCGGTGGGACTCGGTGCCGTGTCGTCCCCACCCATCGACGGCGGCCGGGCCAGCGGGCCGGAACCGGGTGTGTTACCCATAGGGGCTGGTGAACGGAGCATGACCTGCCCCCGAACACCGGCGCCGATAGATCCTGGCTTAACCTATAGGGAACATACAGATTGCTTGCCCTGGGGAGGGAACGCGGATGGCGAAGCTTCAAGGTGCACGGCGTGGTGCGGCACTGGCCATGGGCGCGATGCTGACGGTCACCGGACTGGTCGGCTGCGCGAAGGAGGACACCGGCAGCACCACCGCCGACGGTGTCAAGGTCGTCGCGTCCGGCAAGCTCACCACCTGCACCCACCTGCCGTACTCACCGTTCCAGTCGAAGGACGCCAGCGGCACCGTGGTCGGTTTCGACGTCGACATCGTCGACCTCGCCGCAAAGAAGCTCGGCCTCACCCAGACGATCGTCGACACCCCGTTCGAGGGCATCAAGTCCGGGGCCGACCTCAACGCCGGCAAGTGCGACGTCGCCGCCGCCGGCATGACCATCACCGACGAGCGCAAGAAGGTGCTCGACTTCTCCGACCCGTACTTCGACGCCACCCAGGCCCTGGCGGTGTCGGTCGGCAAGTCGTACAAGACCCTCGCCGACCTGGCCGGCAAGCGCGTCGGCGTGCAGGGTGCGACAACCGGTGAGGACTACGTCAAGCAGCAGATCCAGACGCAGGGACTCAAGGTCGAGCTGGTCTCCTACAAGGATCTCGCCGCCGCCCAGCAGGCGTTGGCCACCGGACAGATCGAGGCCGCCGTCGGCGACCTGCCGGTCTGGAACGAGTACGTCAAGGCCAACCCCGGCAAGGTCGTGGTCGCGGGCGGCTTCAACACCGGCGAGCAGTACGGCCTCGCGGTGAAGAAGGGCAACGCCAAGTTGCTGGAGACGATCAACCAGGCGCTCTCCGAGGCGCGGGCCGACGGCAGCTATGACAAGATCTACGCCCAGTGGATCGGCGCGAAGCCGGCGGTCTGACCAGGTCCGACGTGACGACATCGCCCGGGGCGCCACCCCGGGCGAACTGGGGGAGGCATGGCAGATCCGCAGATGTTGACGACCGGGGCCGAGACTCGACCGGCCCCGGTCCCGCCGACCCCTCGGCGCCGGCTCGGCCGCCGTCAGCGACAGCGACTGGGCCGGCTCGCCGGCTACCTGGTCTTCACCCTGGTAGTGCTCACCGTGGTGGCGGCGGCCGACTGGGGGCGCCTCGCCGACGCGTTCTTCCGGCTGGACGTCGCATCGAGCATGTTCCCCGAGGCGATCACGGTCGCGCTGCGCAACACCATCGTCTACACGCTGCTGGCGTTCGCCTTCGGTCTCGTAGCCGGGCTGCTGCTGGCGCTGATGCGGCTCTCGTCGGTGGGGCCGTACCGCTGGTTCGCCACCGGGTACATCGAGCTGTTCCGGGGGCTTCCCTCGCTGCTCGTGCTCTTCATGGTCGGCTACGGCGTGCCGCTCGCCTTCCCGGACCGGGAGATCCCCGGTGGCGTGTACGGCGCGGTCACCGTCGGGCTCGGGGTGACCGCCGCGGCGTACATGGCGGAGACGATCCGGGCCGGCATCCAGGCCGTACCGAAGGGGCAGCTTGAGGCGGCCCGGACCCTCGGCATGTCACACACCCGCGCCATGGTCTCGATCGTGCTGCCGCAGGCGTTCCGGATCGTCATCCCACCCCTGACCAACGAGATCATCCTGCTCACCAAGGACACCTCGCTGGCGTACGTCCTCGGTGTCACCGCGACCACCATCGAGCTGACGAAGTTCGCCGGTGACGCCCTCAACACCCGGGTCAACCCGACCCCGCTGGTGGTGGCCGGTCTGCTCTACCTGGCGATCACCCTGCCGCTGTCCCAACTGGTCCGGTGGCTGGAACGCCGGGCCGCGAAGGAAAGGTGACCGGCGGTGCCCGCCATCGAGATCCGCGACCTACGTAAGTCGTTCGGCAACCTGGAGGTCCTGCGCGGGATCGACCTGTCGGTGGAGACCGGCGAGGTCGTCTGTGTGATCGGGCCGTCCGGCTCGGGCAAGTCCACTCTGCTGCGCTGCGTCAACCTGCTGGAGGAGCCGTCCAGCGGGTCGGTCCACGTCGACGGGGTGGAGGTCACCGACCCGGACTGCGACATCGACGCCGTACGACGCCGGATCGGCATGGTCTTCCAGCAGTTCAACCTCTTCGGCCACCTGCGCGTACGGGAGAACCTGACCATCGCGCAGCGCCGGGTGCTCGGCCGCAACCGGGCCGAGGCGAATCGGATCGCGGCGGAGAACCTCCAGCGCGTTGGTCTCGCCGAGAAGGCCGACGCCTACCCGGCACAGCTCTCCGGTGGCCAGCAGCAGCGGGTGGCGATCGCCCGGGCGCTGGCGATGGAGCCGAGGCTGATGCTCTTCGACGAGCCGACCAGCGCGCTCGACCCGGAACTGGTCGGCGAGGTGCTCGCGGTGATGCGTTCGCTCGCCGCCGAGGGCATGACCATGCTGGTGGTCACCCACGAGATGAGCTTCGCCCGCGAGGTCGCGTCCCGGGTGGTCTTCATGGACGGCGGCACGGTGGTCGAGTCCGGTCCGCCGGAGGAGGTCTTCGGTGCGCCCCGCGAGGCCCGCACCCGGGAGTTCCTGCACCGGGTCCTCGAACCGACGAAGGTGAGCGAGGCCGAGATCGGCGCCCACGACTGGTCAGGCGCGCAGCCGTAGGTAGAGCAGCGCCCCGGTGGCCAGGACCAACGGCCAGAGCAGGTACCACCCGGTCATCACCAGCAGCGCGCTGACCGCCACCAGCGCGCAGAGCGCGTACCGGTGGGCCCTGCTGCCCCGGGGCAGCAGGCGGAGCGCGGCGGCGGTGCCCAACGCGTACACCAGGACGAAGCAGCCGGTGGTGAGCAGCACCAGCGGCTTGGGCCCGATCCCGGCCACCACCGCGACCGCCATCGCCACCCCGGCCAGCACCGAGACCAGCAGCAGGCTGCGCCGGGGCACCTCACCCGCGCTGCTTCCCCGGTCCAACCAGGTCGGCAGCGCGCCGTCGCGCCCGAGCGCCGCACCGAGCTTCGCCGCCCCCGCGAAGTAGGCGTTCATCGTGCCGAGGGTGAGCAGCAGCGCGGCGACGGCCGCCAGCAGGTGCACCTCACCGCCGATGCCGAGCGCGAGCAGCTCCGCGAGCGGCGCCTCGCTGCTGCCCGCGGCCGGGCCGAGCACCAGCACGGTGGCGGTGGCGACGCCGAGGTAGAGGACCCCGACCACGACGACCGCGATGGTCGCCGCCCGGGGCAGGTCGCGCCTCGGCCGCCGGAAGTCCGCGGCCAGGTGGGTGATCGCCTCCCAACCGGCGAAGCTCCAGACCAGCAGCGCCGCCGCCGGCCCGACCGCGAACCAGCCGTGCGGTGCGAACGGCTCCAGGTTCTCCCATCGCAGGTGCGGCACCGCCGCGACCACCGCGGTCAGCAGGAGCGCCACCAGCCCGGCGGCGAGCACCAGTTGCAGCCGGCCGGAAACCCGCAGCCCGAACGCGTTCGTCACGGTCACGACCAGGATCAGGAGCGCCCCGGTCACCGCCGTGGTGGTCTCGCCGCCCCCGACCGCGACCGCGACGTAGTCACCGGCGAAGAGCGCGGCGGCGGGTGCGCCCGCCGGGACCGCGAAATAGAAACACCAACCGACGATCGCCGCCGCCCGCGACCCGAAGGCGTTCCGGACGTACGTGGAGACCCCGCCCGCGTCGGGGTAGCGGGCGCCGAGGGCGGCGAAGGTGGCGGCCAACGGTGCCGAGAGCACGACCAGGGCGAGCCAGGCGAGCAGCGAGGCCGGCCCGGCCGCCTCCGCCGCTAGCGCCGGTAGGGCGATCACGCCCGTGCCGAGCACCGCCCCGACGTAGAGCGCGGTGCCCTGGGCGACGGTCAGCCGACCGCCGGAACGTACGGAGGGGCTGTTTTCGATCAACGAGTCGGTCACGGGTCAAACCTGCTGCACTCCAGAGTGGGCGAACAGTGGCAGGAATGCCGATCTGCGGTACGTTTCTGCCATGAGTGCGCCGCACGTCGTCGCTGTCGCCGTCACCGACGCCATCCCGGTCTTCGAGTTCGCCGTACCCTGCGAGGTCTTCGGCATCGACCGCTCCGACCTGGTCGATCCCTGGTACGACCTGCGCCTCTGCGCCGCCGAGCCGGGCCCGCTGCGCACCACGCTCGGCATGCGGATCGACACCCCCTACGGCCTCGACGAGCTGGCCGAGGCGGACACGGTCGTCGTGGCGGCCTGCAACCGGCAGGTGCAACTGCACCCACCCGTGCCGCTGCTGGACGCGTTGCACCACGCCCGCGCCCGGGGTGCCCGGATCGTCTCGATCTGTAGCGGCGCCTACATGCTGGCGTACGCCGGGATGCTCGACGGGCGTCGGGCCACCACGCACTGGATGAACGCGGTCGACTTCGCCCATCGCTTCCCACGCGTGAGGGTCGACCCGGACGTGCTCTACACCGACGACGGCGACCTGTTCACCTCTGCCGGCACCGGCGCCGCCATCGACCTCTGCCTGCACCTGGTCCGCCTCGACCACGGCACCGCCGTCGCCAATGAGGTGGCCCGGCGGATGGTGGTGCCACCGCATCGCGACGGCGGACAGGCCCAGTACGCCCGCCCGGTCACCCGGGGCGAACCGCACTCCGACCTCGCGCCGCTGCTCAACTGGGCGCGCGAGCACCTGGACCGGCCGCTGACCGTGGCGGAGTTGGCGCGCCAGGCGCATCTGAGCCCGCGTACGTTCGCCCGCCGGTTCCGCGACACCCTCGGCACCAGCCCGCTCCAGTGGCTGGTCGAACAGCGGGTACGGGTGGCCCAGGAGTTGCTGGAGACGACCGACGAACCGGTCGAACGGATCGCCCGCGAGGCCGGCTTCGGCAACCCGGTCAGCCTCCGCCGGCACTTCCGCCGGGTCACCAGCGTGTCACCGCAGACGTACCGGCACGTCTTCCGCCGAGCGGGCGCGCCCTGAAACGAAGTCCCCGCCAAAGCTTCCGTAGGTTACTTACCTGTGCTCGTTCTCGGTGCTGATGGCTCAAACGGTTCTGACTCCGTTGCCCTACGGGCCCGCTACAGGTCGAGGCGGGACACCACCGGTCGGGTCGTTGGCTCGGCGTACTCGGTCAACCTGAACCGATTCCGATCGTCGGTGGTGTGGACGTTGACCGCGATGGTGCTGTCGTCGGCGAACCGCAGGACGAAGACCGGGTCGAGGTCGCAGAGGAAGGCGATCTCCTCCCTGTCCTGGTCACGAACCCGGGCTACCGCGTCCCACTCGGTGTCGTCGCTGCCGACCACCACCGAGACCTCGACACTGCCGAGACGGGTCGACGGGTTCGCCCACCAGTCCAGCCATCCGGACGCCTCGAATCGATCCATGGCCATAGCATCCCACCGCGTACGGGTCACCCCTCCTCGGGCGGCGACGTCCCGTGGAACTCGCGGCTCTCACAGGTGGCCGGTTCAGTAGCTCCTGAGCGTTCTGCCTCACGAGCCCGTTTTGGGGGCGTAGCAACGGGTCCGCCAAAGGAGGTGTCGCGGCGGCTGCGGCCGTTACCAACATCCCTTTGCGACAGTGCACTATCCCCGAACAGCCTGTCAACGGGTCGGACAAGCCCTTGACGAGGCTATCCAGGTGGCGGACGCCTGGTCGGGCAGCGGCGAACTCAGCTGCCTGCCGTCCCCGAGTGAGGAATTGCCGCACTGGCGCCGCAGCGTACCGAGGTGGGCTTCCGTGGTTCGCTTTCCTACACCGTCACCGACCTGCGATTCTGGCTGAGACAGCAAACGGTTCCCGGGTGGGGTGGAGCGTGTCGGCACCTCCACCCCACGCGAGGTGAACGCACTCCGATCGCTTGACGAAGCCGCCGAGTGGCCGGATCACACCGCTACGACCTCAGACGGCGCGGGCTGGTGAGCGGCCGGGGCGTCGTCCACCGCGCCGACCGGGGTTTGCGGCACGGCGCCCGACGGCGGCCGCGCCCCAGCAGGCCGCGCTCGCACACGCCATGAGGATGAGTGGCAGGCTGACCCGGTCGACCGAGGATCCAAGGTGCCAGGTGAGGTCGTGCGGGGTGATGAGATACGTCAGGACCAGGCTGGCCGCGTACGCGACATTGACGGCCCAGAGCCAGAGGTCCGAGCCGATGCCCAACTCGCGTCGTGCCCGCCGGAGGAAGAGCACACCGAGCAGCGCCACCCCGAGCGAGATCGCGACGATGGGGCCGCTGATCCGCGCCATCGCGACGAAGATCTGCTGGAACCGGTCGAGCATCACCGGGTCGGCGGTCAGCAGTTGGTGGAACTGACCACCGGCAACGAGGTCGGACTGAGCACCGAGGAGCCGGGCGATCAGGCTCCACGACAATCCTGCCGCGACCGGTAGCCAGACCCGCCACGCCAGACGCAAGTTGCGCCGCTCCTTCACCGTCACCAGAGCGGCCAACACGACGACCGTCACGAAGCCTTCGTTCTTCGACAGACCGGCAACGGTCAGCAGGAGCAGTGGGAGCGTGGGACGGGTCAGACCGTCTGCCGCGAAGAGCAACAGCACCGCGCCGGCGACAAACGCCGCAGCCCAGAGCGCGTCGCTGTACCCGCCCGAAACGTTCTGCCAGGCGACTGACCAGGCGGCGAGGCCGACCGCGACCCCGGCCAGCCGGGACACCCCCGCCGGCGCCGCGCCGGTGGCACGCCGAACAGCGTACGCGAGCACGACGATCGCTGAGAACGTGACGAGGGCGGAGACGAACTGCGCGACGTAGAAGTCGTAGTCCGGAAGCACGGCCCACACGGCGGCGACCGGGGCCGAGGGCAGCGGCGGGTAGTCGGTGTGCGAGAAGGCGTACGTCGGGTTTTCGATAGCGGCCCGGGCGACCTCGCCACCCTTGGTGAAGTATGCGGCGTGTAGCCACCAGATTGAGTGCGAGTCCCACTTCATCGGCAGGTCGAGCACCAGCAGCAGCGGGGGCAGCAGAGGTCCGACCAGCCACAGGACGTCGGCCCACGAGCCGTACGGCAGCAGCTCGACCACGCGTTTGCGCAGGATGGGGATCAGCGCGTACTGCGCAAGCAGCAGTGCGACGGTCCAGAGTAGCAACGGACCGTCCAACAGCAGCATGAGGATGGTCGCCGCCGCGCTGGTGAGCGTGCTGATCAGCGGTGCGATCACCAGCGCGAGCAGAGGTGCGCGAGTGAGCGCCAGGGCGAGCGGAAAGCCCGCGACAATGATCAGCAGTACCGCGACAATCGGAGCCATCGCTGGTCACACTCTCTCTACGACGAGTCGGAACCCGCTACCGTCCGGGGCGTTCTCGTCGTCGACGGTCGTGACCACGACATCGGCCCGGCTCCGATTGTCGACCACGACAACGTCGTATATGACGGCAAGCTCCATGACCCGTTGATGCCGCCAAAGACCGTCGGCGGTCTCGGATTCCTGGCCGTTGAACATCCGGGTGCCTGCGGGTACGCCCTGACGGAACGCGGCGCGCAACGCCTCGAACTTCGGGTCGGTCTGACGCACCGATCCCGACTTCGCGAGTAACCGAGCGCCCGACTTGGTCGCGTCAAGCGCGCCTCCACTGCTCAGCGCAAAGACGACCAGCACCAGGGCCACGACGAGCGAGCGGATCACGAAACTGCCCGTATGCGCCAACGGACCTCGGCGGGCGGCACCATCCGATGCCGTACCGCCAAGCTTGTCAACGTCGCCGACATTTGTGACGTCAGGTCTCACGGTTTCCCCCGGGGGCTGTTCTGGTCCGCGCGATGCTATCTGGCGCTCCCGGCACGGTTGTGGCTGGGCAGCGCGGACGACAGCGGCGCTCGGAGCGTTGTCGAGCCGTCCGGGATGTCAGCGGCTGATTCAACATCCGAGAAGACGTTGTACTACCGGCCCGGGTCCGGAAGGGCGGCGCGGTCAGCGGCGTCCCGGCCGGACTCCCAACCCTCGCGGCTGTCGACGCGGCTGCCCCGGGCGCGGACCGTACGCGGGAAGATCCGGTTCATGGTCTCGCGGACCTGCTCGTCCCGGGAGGCGAGCACCGGCAGCAGGTCGGCCGGGTCGGTGACCCCGGTTCCGCCGACGTCGGTGGTGACCTCCTCCAGCGCCGCCTGTGCGGCGGTGGCGAGGCGTTCGCCGATGCGTACCGAGAAGGCCACCAGGAAGGACTGGCGGAATGCCTTCAGTCTGGCCCGTCCGGCCTTGCCACCCGGCGGCTCGTTCTGTGCCATCGTCCGGTGCGCCTGCACCAGCAGCGAGGTGTAGAGCAGGTCGACGGCGTCGATGTCGGCGTCGAAGCCGAAGACGGTGCTGAACGCGAGTTCCGGTGACCAGACCGTGTGGCAGCGGTTGGCCCGGGCCACGGCGTCGAGCAGGGATGCCTTCTCACCCTCGTACGGATGGTCCACCCCGATCCGCCGCGCGAACGGCACCACGGTCGCCGTCTCACCACCACGCGCGATCAGCAGCGCCTCGTCCAGGCTGTGCCGGGTGACGAGTTCCTGGGCCTTGGCGGTGTACGCCTCCGCCTCGGCCGGAAACGTGGTCGACTCGGCCTTGGCCAGCAGGGCGCGTACCCGGTCGAGCAGCCGCGTGTCGACCCGGGACGAACCGCCGGTCGACTGGTTGGCCGGCGCGGCGGGGGTTCCCGGCGGTGGGACGAGCACCTCGACCGGTGGCAGCTCGGCGAGGGTGGTGAGCAGGCTCAACACCACGTCGAGTACGGCCACCCGGTCGATCCGCCAGCGCCGGGCGACCTCGTCCAGGTAGGTCGCGTCGTCGCTCCACCAGACCCGGGCTTTGAGCGCGTCGGCCTGGGCCAGCCACCGCTGGTCGACGGTGGCCCGGGGAAACCGTCGCAGGTGCGCGGCGACCGCGTCGGTGAGCAGTTCGCCCTGCTGTGGCTGGCCCCGGCGGGCGACCACCCGGTGCAGCTCGGCCGGCTGCCAGCCCTTGCCGGAGAGACGGGCCACGGCTTCCTGTACGGCGGCGACCAGCGCCGGGTCGACCTCCGCCGCGGGCGCGACGGTCAGCGCGTCCAACCCCGGTTCATAACCGACCGCACCGCTTACTACCGCCCTGATCCGTTCCCGCACTGACGTCACTAGCACAAGGCTACGGATCTCGGTCCGGGCGTGCGCCGGGGTGTCACTACCAGTGGCGGCTGACACCGGGACGGAGCGTGACCGGCTCTGCGGGCGGCGTTGCCCGGCTGGTGGGGGAGGGTGACCAAGGACTGCCCTCCCCCCACCAGCCTGTTCCGCTCAGGCCGTTGCGGCCAGGTGCGGGTAGAGGGTCGGGATGTCCGCTGCCAGCGCGTTCTTCACCAGGTGGGTCCAGTCGTCGGCAAGCACCTCGTGCTGGCCGGCCTCGACCGCGTCGATGGTCATCCGGGCCACGTCGGCGGGAGGGGTCTTCAGGTCGGTCTCCGCCGCCCGTTCGGCGGCCATGTCGGTGTCGATCCAGCCCGCGTAGACGCCGGTGACGCCCACGCCGTGCGGGTGCAGTTGCTGACGGAGCGTGTTGGTCGCCGACCATCCAGCGGCCTTCGACGCCGCGTACCCGCCGAGCATCGCGAACCAGGCGAGCGTTGACTGAACGTTGACCAGGTGGCCGCCGTTGGCGATGAGCCGGGGGGCGAACGCCCGGGTGACCTGCAGCGGTCCGAAGAAGTTGATTTCGATCTCGCGGCGGACCTCGGCCAGGTCTCCGTCCAGGAGGTCGGCCGCGAGGGTGACACCGGCGTTGTTGATCAGCAGGTTGACGTCCGGGGCCTGCGCGACGGCGGCCTCGATCGAGGCCGGGTCGGTGAGTTCGAGGTGCAGCGGGACAACCCTCGGATCGGTGGTGATCGTCTTCGGGTCGCGGGCGGTGGCGTAGACCTTCGCCGCGCCGCGGGCGAGCGCCTCGTCCACGAGCGCCTTGCCGAGGCCCCGGTTGCCCCCGGTTACGAATACCGAGGCGTCCTTGATCTTCATGTCTTCCTTTCGGTCGGGTGGTGGGAGGGTGTCCGCCGCCGTACCTGCGGACGCTGGAGTGGCCCCACCGAGCTCCTATGGATGAGGAGCCTAATCTAATCGACCGAGAAGGGTGGCGGTTTAGAAGTCATATGTAATCCAAATCTCAGGTGTGGCTCGGCCACGCGACTAGCTCAGGTTGGCCATCCAGCTCTCCACGTCGGCAGCGGTACGCGGCAGGGCGGCGGAGAGGTTCCGGCTGCCGGTCGCGGTGATCAACAGGTCCTCTTCGATCCGCATCCCCAGCCCACGCAGCTCGGCCGGGACCAGCTCGTCGTTCGGCTGGAAGTACAGCCCCGGCTCGACGGTCAGGGTCATGCCGGCCTGGAGCTCGCCGTCGGCGTACCGGGCCGGGGTGGCACGGGCACAGTCGTGCACGTCCAGCCCGAGCATGTGCCCCGAACCGCAGAGCGTCCACCGCCGGTAGAGCTGCCGCTGCGGGTCGAGCGCCTCCTCCAGCGAACAACGCAGCAACCCCATCTCCACCAGGCCGGTGGCGAAGACCGCCATCGCCGCCCAGTGGTAGTCACGGAACGACGCACCGGGGCGCAGCGCCGCGATGGCCGCGTCGTTAGCCGCGCGTACCAGTTCGTAGACGTCACGCTGGACCGGAGTGAACCGGCCGTTGACCGGCAGCACCCTGGTGATGTCCGCGGTGTAACGGGTGCCGACCTCCACCCCCGCGTCGAGCAGGAGCAACTGCCCCGGACGGACCTGGCCGGTGTTCTCCTTCCAGTGCAGGACCGCCGCGTGCCAACCCGCTGCCACGATCGAGTGGTAGCCGACCTCCTCGCCCTCGGTCCGGGCACGCCGCCAGAAGGTGCCCTCCAGCCACCGTTCGCCACCAGGGCCGCCCGCCTCCGGCAGCGCCCGTACGACGTCCTCGAAGCCGTGGACGGTGACGTCGACCGCATGCTGGAGCTGCGCGATCTCCCATTCGTCCTTGATCAGGCGCAGGTCCGCCAGCGCCACCGCGAGATCGGTGTCGGCGGCCGGATCGGTCACCGGGACCAGTGCGTCGAGGAGCGGGTCGACGCCGCGCAGCAGCCTGGGCCGGCGGGCACCGCGCAGTGCGTCCGGCAGCTCCGCCAGCGGGCGGCAGCGTAGGTCCAGCGCCCGGCCCAGGCTCGCCAGGTCGGCACGGGGACCGTTCCAGACCACCCCGGCGGTCCGGTCCGCCCAGTAGGCGGTGCTCCCCAGCCGGGGCGGTTCGTCCGTGAAGAGGGTCGCCTCGCCGTCCGGATCGAGCACCAGCGTCCCGCCGCGCGACCCGTCCCCGGTCAACCAGGTGTAGTCGGCACCGGGACGGAACCGGTAGAACTGGTCGTTGCTGCGTACCGGTGCCGTGCCGGCCGGCACCACCAGGTGCTCACCGGGGAACATGCCGTGCAGCCGGGTCCGGCGCTTCGCCGCCCATACCGCCACCTCCGGGTGGACCTCGACCGGCGCCTCCGGCTCACTCCAGCCGTCGGCCATGAACTCGGCCAGGGCGGCCGGAATGGCCAGGTCGTGGCTGCCGGTGTCGAGCGTCTCGGACACGGGTCCCCTCCTCAGTGTTGCGAACGGTAGTTGCCGGTGAGCCGGCCCAGCTTCAGCGCCAGGTGCAGGCAGAGCCGTTCGTTGCCGTCCTTCAGGTCGGTCTCGGCGAGCTGCTCGACCCGTTGCAGTCGGTAGTAGAGGGTCGTCCGGTGCAACCGGAGCTGCTCGGCGGTGGCGTGCGCGTTGCCGGCCAGGTCCAGGTACGCCTCCAACGTCTCCAGCAGCACGTGGTTGGCGTCGTCGCGTAGTAGCCGTTCCAGCCCGGGATGCACCCCGGCCACGTCGAGATGCTGATTGTCCAGACGGGACAGCACCCGGTAGATGCCCAGGGTCGCCCAGGAGACCACCCGGCCCAGCGCGGGTAACTGCACCCCGACCCGCGCCGACTGCGCCGCCTCCTCGTACGAGCCGACGGCGTCGACCAGCCCCGACCGCGACCCGCCGATGCCGATCACCGTACGGGCGACCGAGCCGAGCCCCCGGGTCGCGTGCTGCAACGCCTCGTCGAGATGCCGGGCGACCGCCTCCGGCGCGGGCCGGCCGGCGACCCGGCCACCGCAGAGCAGCAGCACGCCGTGGTCGTGCCGCACCAGGTGCAGTGCCTCGCGGATGCCGAGCCAGCGGCGGGTGGTGACCAACGCCTGCTCCAGGGCGATCCGAGCCACCTCGTCGGGCACCTGACCACGTTGGACGACGAGTTGGGCGACCAACGCGGTGGTCGCGCCGTCGCCGACGATCACGCCCTCCTCAAGCAACGTACGAACCGCGTGCCGGCGCGCCTCCAGGCTCTCCACCAGCAGGGTGCGAGCCGCCTCGGTCTCCCGCTGTGAGGCCAGTTCGCCGAGCAGGTTCTCCCGGTAGAGCGCCAGCGACAGGTCGGACATCACGCTGGTGGCGGTCTCGATGTCGGCGTCGGTCATCCCCTCGTCGGCGTCGATGAACCAGACGAACCCGAGTAGCAGGTCGTCGTGGCGGATCGGCACGCAGACCCGGGGCAGCAGGTCGAGATCGGCGCAGGCCGGTGTGCGTACCGGCTCGCGGGCCTTCATGATGCCGACGTTGCGGAACCAGGCGATCACCTCCGGGGTGGTCTGCCGCCGCAGGATCGAGGCACGTCGTACGTCGTCCAGCACACCGGTGTGCTCGCTGTACACCACCACACGCTGGCGCCGGTCCTCGATCAGCGCCGGTCGACCGACGCGGGCGGCGACGGCATCGACGATGCGTTGCAGCTCAGCCTGCATGTCATCCCCTGGTCGTCCGTGAATGCCGCAGAAGGCAGGTGCTCCGGGAATCCGACCGGAGCCGTTGGACCGCCAGGCCCTACCTTCGCGTTGATATTGGTCCGAGCGCAAGGGGTCGTTACCAACTCCAGACCGAAGCCGTGCCCACCTACCGGCAGAAGTCGGGGCGAACCACCGACAGAAGTGACTGCCGGGCGGGGCGCTGTTCCGGCAACTGTCCGAAGACTCGCCGTAACCGCCGTACCTACGGTTGCCCCAAGAACGGGGGAGGAGGCGACATGCCGGACAGGTACGACGTGGTAGTGATCGGAGCCGGGATCATCGGAGCCGCCTGCGCGTACGCCTGCGCCCGCCGGGGACTGTCGGTGGCCGTACTCGAACGCGGTGGACTGGTCAGTGGCGCCACCGGGTCGGGTGAGGGCAACCTGTTGGTCTCGGACAAATCACCCGGTCCCGAACTGGACCTGGCGTTGCGCAGCCTCCGACTCTGGCGACAACTCGCCGCCGAACTTCCCGACCGGTACGGCGATTTCGAACTGGAACCGAAGGGCGGGCTGATGGTCGCCCGCACCGCCACCGGCCTCGCCGCCCTGCACGAGTTCGCGGCCGGACAGGGCGCCGCCGGTGTCACCGCCGAACCGGTCGACCCGGCCGGGTTGCGCGATCTCGAACCCGGGCTCGCCGACGGGCTCACCGGCGGCGTGTACTACCCGCAGGACATGCAGCTCATGCCGGCACGGGCGGCCGTCGTGCTGCTCGCCGCGGCCCGGGGCGCGGGAGCGAGCGTACGGCTACGGACCGAGGTCACCTCGGTCCGCCGGGACACCGCCGGGCGGGTCACCGGTGTCGGTACGGCGGACGGGGTGATCGGCGCCGAACATGTGGTGAACGCGGCCGGTGCGTGGGCCGGCGACGTCGCCGCGTTGGCCGAAGCCGCTGTACCGATCGGCCCCAGGCGCGGTTTCGTCCTGGTCACCGAACCGGTCCCGCCGCTGGTACGGCACAAGGTCTACGTCGCCGACTACCTGGAGAACGTGGCAAGTGGCGACGCCGACCTCCAGTTCTCCGCCGTGGTGGAGGGGACCCCGAGTGGCACCATCCTGATCGGCGCCACCCGTGAACTCGTCGGCTTCGACCCCACCCCCAACCCCGAAGCGGTACGGCGACTCGCGTACGGCGCGATCTCGCTCTTCCCGGCGCTCGCCGGAATCCGGGCGATGCGGTTCTACCACGGCTTCCGGCCGTTCTCGCCGGACCACCTGCCGGTGATTGGCGCCGACCCGAGGGCACCCGGCCTGATCCACGCGCACGGGCACGAGGGGGCCGGGATCGGACTCGCCCCGATCACCGGTGAGCTGGTCGCCCAGCTTCTCCTCGGCGAACGTCCGGAGCTGGACATGCGTCCGTTCAGTCCGGCCCGGTTCATGACCGACGAGGAGGAACACGTCGATGCAGCCGCTTGACCAGTCGCCGCCGCGCAGCGGTTTCCAGGTCACCGTGGACGGTGCCCCGGTCGCCGCCCGACCCGGGCAGACCATCGCGGCGGTGCTGCTCGCCGCCGGTCAGCGCGCCACCCGGCGAACCCGGTTCGGGGGACGCCCACGCGGCGTCTTCTGCGGGATCGGCATGTGTTTCGACTGCCTCGTTGTCTGCAACGGAGAGTCGGGCGTCCGGTCCTGCCTGCGTCCGGTCGCTCCGGGCGACGTCATCGAGACCGACGTCGACCGTCCGGCAGCGGGAACCGACCATGCCTGACCAACCGAGAATCGTCGTCGTCGGTGCCGGACCGGCCGGGCTCGCCGCCGCGCTCGCCGCAGCCGACCACGGTGCCGAGGTCTCCGTCGTCGACCTGGGCAGCCTCCCCGGTGGGCAGTACCTGCGCCAGCCGGCGGTCGCCGGGCTGCCGCCGGCCCGACACGGCGCGGCAGCCGTACGACTCCTGCACCGCACCCGTAACCACCCCCGGATCGTCTTCCTCCTCGGCCACCAGGTCTGGCAGGCGACGGCGCAACCGGGCAGCGACCCGGATCACCCCGTCCTGACGCTGCGGCTGGAGGGCCCGGCCGGACCGGTGACGATGCGCCCCGCCGCGCTGGTGCTGGCGCCCGGCGGCCACGACCGGGTGGTCCCCTTCCCCGGCTGGGACCTGCCCGGCGTGGTCACCGCGGGTGCCGCCCAGGCCCTCGCCAAAGGGCAGGGGGTGCTGGTCGGTCGGCGGGTACTGGTCGCCGGGACCGGCCCGTTCCTGCTCACCGTCGCCGACGGGCTCGCCGCCGCCGGAGCAGAGGTCGCCGGGGTGGTCGAGGCGTCCCGGCTGCACCGCTGGGCGGGGCACCTCGGCGCGATCGCCAGCGCACCCGGCAAGCTCGGCGAAGCGTTTCGCTACCTGGGTGGCCTGCGTCGCCGCCGGATCCCGATCTGGTCCGGCGAGGCGGTCACCCAGGTCGAGCCGGACGGCGACGGGCTCCGCGCCACGGTGCGCCGGGTCGACGCCGAGTGGCGCCCCGGGCCGGTGACCCGGACCGTGACAGTGGACGCACTCTGCGTCGGCCACGGCTTCACCCCCTCGGTGGAGCTGGCCGTGGCGCTCGGCTGCGCCGTACGGACCGATCCGGCCGACGGCAGCCTCGTGGTCGATGTCGACGAATCCCAGGCGAGCACCGTGCCCGGGGTCTTCGTGGCCGGCGAGGCGACCGGGGTGGGCGGGGCCGACCTCGCCCGCCACGAGGGAACCCTGGCCGGACTCGCCGCGCTGCACCGGACCGGCCGCCTCGACACCGCCACGTTCCACCGTGCCGCGGTCGGGCCGCGCCGCCGGATCGTCGGCCAGCGCCGGTTCGCCACCGCGTTGCACCGGGTCTACCCGGTGCCGGACGGCTGGACCCACTGGCTGCGACCGGAGACGGTGCTCTGCCGGTGCGAGGAGGTGACGGTCGGGCGGACCCGCTCCGACGTCGCCGCGTACGGCATCGACGACCTTCGCGCCCTGAAGCTGGTCACCCGGATCGGCATGGGCCGCTGCCAGGGCCGGATGTGTGGGCGGGCCGCGGCCTGCCTGCTCGGGCAGGTGAGTGGGCGAGCGCAACCGCTGGCCACCTTCGCCAACCGCCAACTAGCCATGCCGGTGCCACTACGCACCGTCGCCGAGGAAGGAACACCCCAGTGACAGCTCTCCAACCGTGGCAGGGCGTCGTGGTCGCCATCCCCACGCCGTTCCGCGACGACCTCTCCATCGACTTCGACCGGCTGCAGGAACACGTGCGCTGGCTCGCCGACGAGGGCTGCCATGGTGTCACGCCGTGCGGTTCGCTGGGGGAGTACCAGAACCTCAGCGACGACGAACGCGCGGACGTGGTGCGGGCGACCGTCGAGGCCGCCCCGGCCGGGTTCGCCGTGGTCCCGGGGGTCGGCGGGTACGGCAGCCGCCAGTCCCGCCGCTGGGCCGAGCACGCCGCGAAGGTAGGGGCGCAGGCCGTACTCGCGCTGCCGCCGAACACCTACGCGGCCCGGGACAGCGAGGTCGTCGCGCACTTCCGTGAGGTTGCCTCGGCGGGACTGCCGGTGGTCGCGTACAACAACCCGTTCGACACCAAGGTGGACCTCACCCCCGAACTGCTCGCCACGATCGCCGAGACCGACGGCGTGGTGGCGGTGAAGGAGTTCAGCGGCGACGTACGGCGGCTGCACCGCATCCTTGACCTCAGCCCGCACCTCGACGTGCTGGCCGGCGCCGACGACGTCCTGCTGGAACTGGTGGTCTGCGGGGCGAAGGGCTGGATCGCCGGCTTCCCGAACGCCCTGCCGAGGCTCTCCGTCCAGCTCTACGAACTCGCCCGGGCGCAGGACCTCGCCGCCGCGCTGCCGCTCTACGCCGCGCTGCACCCGATCTTCGGGTGGGACAGCCGACCGGTCTTCGTACAGGCGATCAAGCTCGGGATGGAACTCGCCGGCCGGTACGGCGGCCCGTGTCGCCCACCGCGCGGCCCGCTCTCCCCGGAGACCGAGGCCCAGGTACGCAAGGACATGGCCCGTGCGCTCGCCACCGTCGTTGTCGCCGGGGGTTCGGATGCGTAGCCGGATGGTGTTGCACGCGGTCGACTCGCACACCGAGGGGATGCCGACCCGGGTGATCACCGGCGGCGTCGGGGTGCTGCCCGGGGAGACCATGTTCGAGCGCAAGCGCCTCTTCGAGCAGGACCGGGACGGGTTGCGTCGGTTGCTGATGTTCGAGCCGCGCGGTCACTCGGCCATGTCGGGCGCGATCCTGCAACCACCGACCCGGCCGGACGCCGACTTCGGGGTGCTCTTCATCGAGGTCTCCGGCCTGCTGCCGATGTGCGGGCACGGCACCATCGGGGTGGCGACGGTGCTGGTCGAAAGTGGCATGGTGCCGGTGGTGGAACCGGTGACCACGGTCCGGCTGGACACGCCGGCCGGGCTGGTCACCGTCGACGTGGCGGTCCGCGACGGCCGCGCCGCCGGGGTCACCATCCGGAACGTGCCGTCCTTCCTGCTCGCCGCCGACCAGGAGGTCCAGGTGGGAGACGGGATCGGTACGGTCCGCTACGACATGGCCTTCGGTGGCAACTTCTATGCCATCGTGCAGGCCGAGTCGCTCGGCCTACAGGTGGAGCCTGCGACGGTGCCGGAGCTGATCCGTCGGGGCTTGAAGATCATGGCGGCGATCGAGGAGCAGGCGCCGCCGGTGCATCCCACCAACCCCGGCATCGACGACTGCCGGCACGTCCAGATCGTCCAGCCCGGCCAAGACGGCGCGGATGCGCGCAACGCTGTGGTGATCCACCCCGGGTGGGTGGACCGCTCGCCGTGCGGCACCGGTACGTCGGCCCGGATGGCGCAGTTGCACGCCCGTGGCCTGCTCGCCCTCGACTCCGACTTTGTCAACGAGTCCCCGGTCGGCACCCGGTTCACCGGTCGCCTGGTCGGTACGACCACCGTCGGCGACCTGCCCGCCGTCCTCCCCACGGTGACGGGCCGCGCCTGGATCACCGGCACCGCCCAGTACCTGCTCGACCCCGACGACCCCTTCCCCGAAGGCTTCGTGCTCTGAGGTAAGGAAGGGCCCCCTGTTATCGCTTTCCGTTGTACAAGGGGCCCTTCCTAACCTCATTCAGGTGTCGGAAGCCACCCGTTGACCTGCCGACATCTGCACGGTGACCGACATGTGACGAGGCTTCTACATTCGTTGCGCGGCGGGGACCCTTCGGGGGCGCCCGGCCACTTCGGCGCCTCCCGCGTCGAATCCCCGCGACGAAGGGCCACTAGATGCACCTTCAGTTCAAGAAGAGAACGGCACGGCGCTCCATAATGGTCGCTGCGGTCGCGTCCGCGCTGGTCGTCTCCGTGGCGACCGGCCCGGCGTCGGCAGCCCCCGCGAACCCCCAGGGTGGCAACGGTCCGTTCCAGGTGCTGGACCCGCAGCACTGGCAGAACCCGGACACGATGACCTGGGACGACTACAAGGCCGTCCCGAACAAGAACTGGGCCGACCCGAGCGTGCGCGGCTCGGTCCGGAACTTCAAGATCGCGTTGGTCACGCTCGACTACGTCGACCAGCCGTTCGTGGTGACCCAGCGGGCCCGTTCGACGGTCTTCGGCAACCCGCAGGCCACCGCGCAGAACATCCCGCGTGCCCAGGTCCCGCAGTTCTACCAGGACTTCCTGAACACGCCGAACGACCTGAACAAGGGCCACACCCTGCACGAGTACTGGATGCAGGACTCCAACGGCCGGTACGGCGTGGACCTGTCCGGTTTCGGCCCGTACCAGATGCCGGCGAAGTCGTACCAGTACGGCATCACCAACGACATGAACCCGGGCATGTGCCCCGGTGGCGAGACCTGCAACCGGAACATCCGTACCGACGGGTTGGGCGCCTGGCGCGCGGCCGTCGGTGACGCGGTCGCGGACTCCTTCGAACTGGTCTTCATCCTCGGCGCCGGTCAGGACGAGTCGTCGACCTGGCAGGAGTTCGGCCAGATGATGTTCCAGAACAAGGAGGACGTGCCGGACGCGTGGGGGCCGCCGGACCCGGCGATGCCGAACTACGCGCGGACCCGGTACGTCGAGTGGACCTCCTGGAAGTCGGCGGCGACCATCTGGCCGAACGCCGGTGGCGGCTCCTCCACCCAGGCGGAAAGCTCGGGCATGGGCGTGTACGCGCACGAGCTGACGCACCTGCTCAGCATCGGCGACAACTACAACAACCCGTACGGCACTCCGCTGCGCCGGGCGTACACCGGTATCTGGAGCATGATGTCGCGCGGGTCGTTCAACGGCCCGGGTGGTCCGCACACCCGTTGGCAGATCCCGCCGGTGAACGGTGGCTCGATGGGTTCGCTGCACACGGTGCGGGACAAGCTGAAGATCGGGCTGCTCGGTGAGGAGCACGCGCTGCGGCTCTCCCGTGAGGCGCTCTCCTCCTCGGGCCTGGTGGTCGCCGAGATCAAGGCGCGTGCCGTCGACGCCGGCCCGAAGGGTCTGACCGGCGTCAACATCGCGCTGAACAAGGATCTCCAGCCGACCTGCAACACCAACACCGACTCGCTCTGCGACGGTGGCAACTTCAACAACTACACCGTCGAGGTCGTGGACCGGATGGGTGCGGACTCGTTCACCCCGGACAGCGGCGTGCTGATCAGCAAGACCAAGAACGCGGACAGCGCACCGTTCCAGTGGGTCGTCGATGCCAACCCGCAGGACATCGACATGATCGACTTCTACCAGCCGAACGGCACCCCGCAGAAGATCACCATGGGTGACTACCGGCAGCTCTCGGACGCGCTGTTCCACGCCGGCACCAACTCCGGCAGCGAGTACGAGTACGTCGACGAGGCCAACCGGCTGCGTTTCTTCGTGCTCGACATCAAGCGCAACGCCGACGGCATCCTGTCCTACACGGTTGCGATCCAGTCGCTGGACGGGACCGGTGGGCCCAGTGCCCACGGTGTCAACCTCGGCAAGGGCGAGGTGACCAGCGCCGGTGCGCCGACCAAGAAGGGCGTCACCTGCTCGTTCGACCTGACCAACACCGGTAGCTACTCGGCCGGCGGTCAGCAGCACCCTGAGGACGCGAGCGCGTACCTCAAGTCCGATGTCTACCGGCTCTCCACCGAGGTCGCTGGTAAGGGCTGGCGGTCCGACCTGCCGAACGCACTCGCCACCGCGCAGTTCGGCAAGTCCACCACGGTCAAGGTCTCGGTTGCCGCCACCAGCGACGCCGCCGCGACCGGGTTCGTCAAGCTGACCGCCACGTCGGTGAGTGACCCGAGCAAGACCGTCACCAAGCAGTGCCGGGTCGAGAAGTCCTGACCGATCGTCGAGACTGATCACCGGAGCTGATCACCGGACAGGTCGTCGGGTCGGGGTTCGCCGATCCCGACCCGACGACCTGTCCGGCCCGGTCGTTTCCCGACCGGGCACCGCCGCCGTCTCTCCGGCGCCGGCCTTGCGCCGCCGGAAGGACATGGACCACGAGGAGTTGACGATGCGCCGACCGACCAACGGGTACGCCCGCCGGGCGGTCCTGGCACCGCTGCTCGGCGCCCTGCTCGCCGGTGTCGGCCTGACCGGGTGCGCGGACGAGCCCGAGGCGACGTCGCCGATGACGGTCCGGGTGCTGGTACGCGACATCAACATTCGGGAGGAGGGTGTCGACTGCGCTGGCACCGGCCCGTACCTGTTCATCCACAATCGAGCCGCGTACCGGATCCTCGACGGCGACGGCAAGACGCTGACCGACGGCGCACTGCCTCCCGGCACCTCGGTGCGTACCTTCCAGGAGGATCTCGAAGTGGCGCGTATCCCCACCTACTGCGAGTTCGCCATCCCGGTCTCGGTGCCCCCACGGGACCGCTACCGGCTGGTGGTCGACGACCGCGCCCCGATCGACCTTACCGCCAACAACGACGAGGGTCCGGCGCTGGTCGCCGTGGTGCCGTCGTGAGGCGCCCCGATTCCTCGCGCGCCTGGCGTCCGGGCGCTGCCCCGCACTCACCGGCCACCTCGCCGGCACCCCGGCTCGCGGCGGTGCTGGTCGCGGTGGCGATGGCGCTCGGCGCCTGCTCGGCGGGCGCGCCCGAGTCCGCCGAGAAGCCCCCCGCCCCGGTCTCGGCCGGTGGTGCTGCCACCCTGCCCGGTCCGGTGCCGAGTGCGCTGGCACTGCGGCCCGCCCCGACGGACTCACCCGGCGCGCCCGCCTTCACCGGCGCCCTGACCGACGGCACCCCGCTCACCGCCGCCACCCTCTGGGCCGACCGCCCGGTGGTGCTGCTCTTCCTCAGCTCCTGGTGCACCATCTGCGCCGATCGACAGGACGCGCTCAGTGACCTCGCCCGCAGCTACCGGGACCAGGTGGTCTTCGTCGGTGTGGCGAGCGAGGACGAACCCGCCGACCTGGACGCGTACCTGCGGGACCACCGGGTCGAGTTCCCGGTGGTCTTCGACCGCGACCAGACGATCTGGCAGTCGTACGCCGTGCGGGAACCACCCGCCGTCGCCATCGTGGCCAAGGGCGGTGCCCTGCTCCGTGGCTGGCCGGGTGGGATCGACGCGGCGGCGCTCGACGCCCGGCTCCGCGAGTTGGTGATCGCCGGCTGACTCCGCCGGTACGGGTGTCCCGGTCGGCCACGACGCGCCGGCCGACGGATGCGTTGTCGCTGGCGCGGACGCGCCGGCCGACGGGATCGTTGTCGTAGGGGAGAGGATCGCGGTGGAGTTGACCGGTTGTGACCAGGGCATGGACCCGCAGACCGGGGAACCGGTCGGGGCGGCGGTGGCGCACACCCCGGCCGAGCGCGTACGCCGGATCGGGTGGGCGGCGGCCGAGGCCGCCGGCCGGCTCGCGGCACTGCCCCTGACCGAGCGGGCCGGACTGCTGCGCGCCGTCGGTGCCGCGCTGGAGCAGGCCCGCGACGAACTGGTGGCGCTCGCCGGCCGGGAGACCGGCCTCGGCCCGGTGCGGCTCGGCGGCGAACTGACCCGGACCCGGGTCCAGTTGGAGTTCTTCGCCGACGCGGTCGAGGAGGGCGGGCTGTTCGAGGCGGTGGTCGACCCGGCCGACCCGGCGGCGCTGCCGGCACCCCGACCGGACCTGCGGCGGATGCTGGTGCCCCTCGGACCGGTGGCGGTCTTCGCCGCCAGCAACTTCCCGTTCGCGTTCTCCGTCGCCGGGGGTGACACCGCGAGCGCACTCGCCGCCGGCTGCCCGGTCGTGGTCAAGGCCCATCCGGGACACCCGGGGCTCTCCGTACGGACAGCCGAGATCGTGGGCGCGGCGCTGGCCGGTGCCGGTGCGCCGGACGGGTCGTTCGCGGTGCTGTACGGCACGGAGGCCGGCCGGGCACTGGTCACCCACCCGGCGATCAAGGCGGTCGGTTTCACCGGATCGGAGGCCGGCGGCAAAGCCCTGCTCGACCTCGCGAACACCCGACCCGACCCGATTCCGTTCTACGGCGAACTCGGCTCGCTGAACCCGACCGTGGTGACGTCGGCCGCGATCACCTCCCGGGGGGCCGAGATCGCCGCCGGTTTCGTCGCCTCCTTCACCCTGGGAGCCGGCCAGTTCTGCACCAAACCCGGGCTGCTCTTCCTGCCGGTGGGACACGGACTGACCCCGGCACTGGTCGACGCGGTCCGGGCCGTGCCGGTCGGACCGCTGCTCAACGCCCGGATCCGGGACGGCTACACGGAGATCTCCGCCGCCCTGGCGGAGGTTGCGGGCGTACGGACACTCACGCCCGTGGAGCAGCCGGAGCGGGAGCAGGCCGGCTACCGGGTGCCGGCGCGGCTGTTCGCGGTCTCCGTACCCGATCTGCTGGCCCGGCCCGGGGAGTTGCTGGCGGAATGCTTCGGCCCGGCGGCGCTGGTGGTGGAGTACGCCGACCAGGCGGAGTTGGTCGCGGCCCTGTCGATCCTGCCCGGCACGTTGACCGCGAGCGTGCACGCCGACGTCCCCAGCGACGAGGGGTTCGCCGCCCAGTTGATCGACCTCTGCGTGGCCCGGGCCGGACGGGTGATCTGGAACGGTTGGCCGACCGGGGTGGCCGTCACCTGGGCCATGCAGCATGGCGGCCCGTGGCCGGCGACGACCGGCTCGCTGCACACCTCGGTCGGTCAGACCGCCGCCCGGCGGTTCCTCCGTCCCGTCGCCTACCAGGGGGTTCCTCAGGAGTTCCTGCCGCCGGCACTGCGCGACGGCAACCCGCTCGGCATCGTCCGCCGCCTCGACGGGGTACTCGGTGTCGACGGCCCGACGTACGTCGATCGGCCGGTAACGGGGTGACCCCGTCTGGCGCCCCTGGCTAGGGTGGATCCGACAGGCCGGGTGCGACCACGGCGACGAGGCCGGGCGCGACGACGGTGCTGGGCTCGCCGGACGACGGCGATGGCGTGGCCGGGACGACGGGCCGGCCGGACGGGGAGGACCGATGACGGACGACAATGGACTGGTCGAGGTGACCTCACACGACGAGCTGCGCGAGCTGCTCGGCGAGCCGCTGCGACGGGTGGCGGAGAAGGCCCGCGGCTTTCTGCACGACTACGACCGGCAGTGGCTCGCCGCGTCTCCGTTCTGTCTGATGGCGACCGCCGGTGCGGACGGCAGTTGCGATGTCTCGCCCAAGGGCGACCCGGCCGGCTTCACCCTGGTCCTGGACGACCGGACGATCGTGATCCCGGACCGGCTGGGCAACCGGCGCGCCGACGGCTTCCACAACGTGCTCGACAACCCGCACGTCGGTCTGGTCTACCTGATTCCCGGCCGGGGCGACACGCTGCGGATCAACGGGCGGGCCCGGTTGGTCCGCGACGCCCCGTTCTTCCCCCGGCTCGCGGTCAAGGGACGAGTGCCGACCCTGGCCCTGGTGGTGGAGATCGACGAGATCTTCTACCACTGCTCGAAGGCGTTCCTCCGATCCGACCTCTGGAAGCCGGAGAACTGGCAGCCGGAGACGGTGCCCTCCCGGGCCCGGATCGCCCAGGCACTCGAACAGCCCAACGAATCGATCGAGGAGTTGGAGCGTTACTACGGCCCGACGTACGCCGAGCGACTCTACGGCTGATCGGCGGTCGCTGCCGGGCCGCGCCCGCTCTGCGTGGTCACGGCAGCGGTCGTAGGGTGGCCGAGGGCTGGTAGATCCGGTACTCGCCGAACTCGATCGTGCGTGCGGTGACGCCCCGGTCCCGCAGCAGGTTCCGGAAGGCCAGGTTCGCCGGTTCGTGCAGGGTGAAGACAAACGCGGGCCGGTCGGCCGCGTTCACCTGCCGGGGATAGGCAGGGTAGCGGTCCTGGCCGGGGCGGAGGCTGTCGCCGAGTACGGCACAGAGCACCCGTTCCCGGCTGTTGAAGATCAGCCGGTTGCAGGTCCAGTAGTCGGCGTAGACGTGCCTGATTCCCGCCTGGCGGAGCACGGTGGCGAGTTGCTGGGACTGTCGCTCCTCGGCCCGGATGGTCGGCACCTCGGTGATCAGGTCGACCGTGGTGTAGACCATCGTCGCCAGCAGCGCGGTGATCACCCCACCCGCCACCACCCCACCGGCCCGCACCACCACCCCCCTGCGGTGAGGAAGGGCCCCTTGTACAACGGAATCCGATAACAAGGGGCCCTTCCTTACCACCTGGCGGGCGGCTAGCCAGAGGGGCCAGAGGACGGCGGGCAGGGAGATCTGGAGGATCGACAGGTAGCGGGCGCTGGCCAGGGGGGCGCTGGCGGCGAGCGAACTGCGGGCGTACCCGGCCAGGGTCAGCGCGGCACCGGCGAGCAGGGCGAGTTGGGCCACGTACCGCATCCGGCGGCCGACCGGCGACGACCGTGCGCCGTGCTGGCCCGGAGCGGGGCGGCGCAGGCCCGCCACCGCCAGCACCGCTGCGGTCAACAGGAGTACGGGGTAGAGCGCTCCCCAGGCCATCTGCCAGCCGGTGCAGTACGTCGACAGGCAGATCCCGGTGGCGAGCGGGATGCCGACCAGCACACTGCCGTGCAGTTGGTCGACGGCCGAGGTCTGCCCGCCCTCGCCCGCACTGACCTGGGACAGTACGGAGAGTGAGTCCTGCCCCGGCGGCGCGGTGAGGTTGTCCACGATCAGCGGCAGTACGCCGAGGACGAAGCCGCCGATCAGCAGCAGTCCCGGCCAGCCGAACACTTCCCGGGCGCAACCGACCAGCAGCACGATCGCGGCCACCGCCAGGTACGGCAGGATCAGCCAGTCGTCCCAGACGCAGAGCCCGGTGAGGAGCCCGAACGCGCCGAAGCTGAGCCAGCGGCGGCGGCTGATCCGGTGCTCGCCGAGGGCCAGCGCGATGAGCAGGAGCAGGGCGACCGCCGGTTTGACCTCGGGGCGTCCGCCGACCGCGGTCATCTGGTCCCGTACGACCCGTTCGGAGCCGAGCGCGAGGAACCCGACGACCAGGGTGGCCAGCCACGGCGAGTAGAGCCGGCGGGTGAGTCGGTACATCAGGTAGACGAAGGCGGCGTAGAGCAGGAGCAGGGGGAGGCGGAGCAGTACCCAGTTCGGCTCGAAGGCGGCGAAGAGTGGCGCGGCGAGGTACGACTCCACGACGCCCATGTAGTGCTGGCCGTAGAGGAAGATCGGCCATTCCTGGCCGGTGGCGATATGTGCCGCCGCGAGCCCGAAGGTGGCCTCGTCACTGTTCGAGCCGGGGACGGTGAGCAGGAGCAGGACCAGCCGGTAGCCGATCCCGACCAGTCCGAGTACGAGCGCCACCAGGCCCGGTGGATCGAGCCGTCGGCGCCGCCGACCGGTCTGCTCCGCTGCCACTGACACGACCAACGCCCCCGTCGTCGTCCCGCAGGCAGTGTCGCACGACTAAACAGGCGAAAGTGGTTCATCTTGGCAAAGCGGGCACGCGACGACGATTTTTGATCATCGGGGACGGGCACTCCCGTGGCCGCCGGGAGCGGTCTGTGGCAGGGTGTCAGGGTGTCGCTCGTACCCGCCCGAACGTCGGCTGTAGCCCGCCGCCCGCACCGTGCGGCCCGGGTCGAGGACGCCATTCACGAGGTCGTCGCACGCCGACTCCGGCAGCGGGGCTGGCCGCCCACCATCGTCGCCTACGCCGGCTACGGAGGTCCAGGTTGGGTCCGGGTGATGGGACGCATGCTGCTCACCCGGGTCGATCCGCGTGAGACCCGACGGGCGGAAAAGGTACGCGGCTGGCGCAGTTTCGTCACCCTGCCGGTGAAGGACGCCCCGGTGCTCATCGAGGCTGGCGGCGGCCGGCACGAGGCGCGTACCGACCGGAGCGGATTCATCGACGCCGTCATCGAGGCCGACCTGCCGCCCGGCTGGGGCACGGCCCGGATGACCAGCCCCGGGGCGGAACCGGTTGAGGCCCCGGTGCGCGTTGTCGACCCGGAAGCCCGGTTCGGCATCCTCTCCGACATCGACGACACGGTCATGGTCACCGCCCTGCCCCGGCCCATGCTCGCCGCCTGGAACACCTTCGTCCTCGACGAGCACGCCCGGATGGCCGTACCCGGCATGGCGGTGCTCTACGAGCGGCTGGTGACCGCGCACCCCGGCGCCCCGGTCTTCTACCTCTCCACCGGCGCCTGGAACGTGGCACCGACCCTCACCCGGTTCCTCTCGCGGCACCTCTACCCGGCCGGCCCGCTGCTGCTGACCCAGTGGGGGCCGACCGTCGACCGTTGGTTCCGCAGCGGCCGGGAGCACAAGCGGGCCACGCTCGCCCAGTTGGCCCGTGAGTTCCCGAAGGTCCGCTGGCTGCTGGTCGGTGACGACGGCCAGCACGACCAGGAGATCTACGCCGAGTTCGCCGCCGCCCACCCCGAGAACGTGGCCGCCGTGGCGATCCGCCGGCTCTCCCCGACCCAGTCGGTGCTCGCCGGTGGACTGCCCGGACACCACAACGGCGACCCACGCGCCTCCGGCCTGGCAGGTCAGCCCTGGCTCTACGCACCCGACGGCGCCGGCCTCTGGCGTCTGCTGCGGGACACCGAGCTGACCGAGGGCGCGGCGGGCACGCCGTAACCCCGGATGGCACTTCGTATTTCTTCACCCCGGCCCGCTCTGCCTGGACCCATTCACCAGCGCCGCCACCTCACCCGTTGATACGGAACCGGGGCAACTACGCTGCCCGGGGCGGTGTGTGGCGGGAGGGATCGGGGCATGCGTCTTCATGTGGGGTGCGCGATGTGGGCGCACAAGTCGTGGCAGGGGCGCGTCTCCGTGCACCCGTTGCCCGCTCAGGAGCGCCTGCGTTACTACGCCGCCTGGTGCGACGCGGTCGAGGGGAACACCACGTTCTACGCGACTCCGACCAGGGAGACCGTGGCATCCTGGACGCAGCAGACCGGCCCCGATTTCCGGTTCGTGCTGAAACTCCCCAAACCCATCACGCACGAACGCCGTCTCACCGACGTCGACGAACCGCTGCGCGTCTTCCTGGACGCGATCGAACCACTCGGACCACGGGCGCATGCCCTCTGGATCCAGTTGCCGGGATCGTTCGCTCCCGCTGACGTTCCCGTCCTCGCGCGTTTTCTGCGCCGGCTTCCGAGCAACCACCGGTACGCCGTGGAGGTCCGCCACCCCGCGTTCTTCGACGACCCGCGCTCGGCGTCGCTCCTCGAAGGAGTGCTCAACGGCGCGGGCGCCGAATGGATCCCGTTCGACACCACCGCGTTCTTCCGCACCCCGCCGACCAGCGACGCGGAACGGGACGCGTGGACCAAGAAGCCGAGGATGCCGCTCCGGTCGCTCGCGTTGACCGATCGGCCGATCGTCCGGTACCTCGGCCGCGACGCCCACGAGCAGACGATCGAGGGCTGGCAGCACTGGGTCGACGTGATCGCAGGGTGGCTGCGTGAGGGCCGCTCACCGACCATGTTCGTGCACACGCCGGACAACGCCGACGCGCCCATGCTCGCCCGCCGTTTTCACCACGAGGTACGAGCCCGCGTGCCTGAACTGGAGGCACTGCCCGAGCCGCTACCGGTCGAGCCCCTGACCCTCTTCTGAGCGCCGAGGGCAGATCGACCCGGGAGTCCCTATCCTGAGTGATCCACGTCCGACCCATTGCTGACGAGCCGAAGAATTCGGCGCCAGCCGCGCCGCCGCCAACGACAAGCTGGCCGTGCCCGTTTCCCTGGCCGGCGGCGCTAGCATCGGGTCTCATGATCGTATGGATCAATGGCACCCACGGTGTAGGCAAGACGACGACCAGCGCACTCGTGCGGCAACTGATCCCGGACTCGCGGGTGTTCGACGCCGAGAAGGTCGGCGAGACACTCATGGACATCACGCCGGGGCTGCCCGAGACGGACAACTTCCAGCACTGGCCGCCGTGGCGGCAGCTCGTCGTCGAAACCGCCCGCAGCGTGCTCGACTACACCGGCGGCGTTCTGGTGATGCCCATGACTGTCCTGGTCGAGGAGTACTGGCGCGAGATCAGCGTGGGCCTCGCCCAACACGCCATCCCGGTGCGGCACTTCGTCCTCCACGCCGACCAGGACACCCTCCGCAGGCGTATCGAGGGGGAACACCCCGTCCCCTCACCGTTCCGCCTCACATACCTCGATCCGTACGCGGAGGCGGCCCGCACGTGGCTACACGCCGAGGCCGAAGTCATCGACACCACGTACCTCACGCCTGCCCAGGCCGCCCGACAGATCGCAGAGGCGGTCAAGAGTCGAGCCCTCTGACCTGGTGGCGACAGCCCGATGGGATGAACCGCCGGCCGTTTCCATCGCGCATGACGGACCTCAGTGCGGGGCGTTCATGTCGTGGCCCCGGCCTCCTCCCAGGCGCTCAGGTAGTTCCTGATCGCTTGGCGGTTGCGTTGCAGCACGTCGATGCGTCGTTCGATGCTGGCGAGTTGACGTCGCAGCCCGTCGAGGTCCTTCACGGTCGGACAATGGCGGGTACCGGGGTTGTCCGTCTCGCTGTCCAAGCACGGCAGAACCTCACGGATCATCTCTGTCGTCAGGCCGGCTTCGAGAAGCTCGCGAATTTGCAGCACCCGTTCGATGGCCGGCTCCCCGTACGACCGATAGCCGTTGCTCGACCGGAACGGGTGCAGGATTCCGACCTGCTCGTAGTAGCGCAGCAGCCGAGTGGCGACACCCGTCCTCGCCGCCAGGTCTCCGATCTTCATCAACGCCCCACCTGCCCTCTTGTGGTCCGGGACGACGACGTCCCCGTCTCCGCTTGACCTTGACATCAACGGCAAGTTTACGTTTCCCAGCCCGTCGCCAGCATCGGCGGCGGCGAAGCTCCGGTGCCGTCGACCGTTGTCTCTGGCACCGGAGCTTCGTACGCTGCGAGTGTCGCTGTCGGGTCAGATGCTGAATCCGCCGTCAACGGTCAACAGCGAGCCCGTAATGAACGCGGCCTTGTCGCTGGCGAAGAAGGCGACCGCCTTGGCGACGTCGTCGGTGGTGCCGAAACGCCCGAGGGGCGTCATGGCCACCTGAACGGCCCCGTTCGGCCCGTCCGCCGGGTTCATGTCCGTGTCGACCGCCCCGGGCTGTACGACATTGACGGTGATGCCGCGCGGACCAAAGTCGCGCGCCCATCCGCGACCGAGCTGGTCGATCGCTGCCTTGCTCGCCGCGTATTCGGCAACGCCAGGGCTGGGAATGCGGTGGGCGAGGATGCTTCCCACCAGGATGACGCGCCCGCCATCCGGCAGATACCGCGACGCGGAATGCGTGGTGACGATGGTTCCCAACACATTCGTGGCCATCATCCGCTGGACCCCGTCGAGCAGTTCCAGGTCCAACTGGTCGACGGTGCCCATGACGGCGACTCCGGCGGAGTTCACCAGGATGTCGATCTGGCCGCCCAGGAACTCGGCAGCCTGCTCGACCGCGGTCGACGCCTCGTGTGGAACGGACTGGTCCGCCTGCACAGCGAACGCCTTCGCCCCAAGAGCAGCCAAGTCGGCGACAACCTCTTCCGCCTGCTCGCGTGACTTCCGGTAGGTGATCACGACACTTGCACCTTCACGTGCCAGTTCACGGGCAATCCCGGCACCGATACCCCGCGACCCTCCGGTCACGAGCGCAGTCCGGCCTTCCAGGGCGTTGGACACGGTGATCTCCTTAGTTCGGCTGGTTTCACTTACTCAGCCGAAGCTAAAGATTGACATTAGTGTCAAGGTCCACCCCGACAGGCGTGATAGTCGTCACTCAACCGTCAGCGCTCTAGATCGGCATCGGCTGCCTCTGGAGCGGGGCAAGGCGGCACTTCGAACGTGGGTCCTGGGTCTTGGGGTTCGCGGCATCGGTGGCAGGAGAGTGCGACCGTACCCCGATCGGATGCGGCGTCGCGAAGCCCACTCGGTGAGCGAGCCGATCCACGACCATGCATGGTCATCCCACTTGGTGGCGTCGCTGACGTGGGCGTACTTTCGCGCTGAGGGGCACGGTCGGAGCGAGCTGGACCAGTTGCAGGGCTTGCAGTGAGTGGGTGTTGAGGAGCCCGGTCAGCAGGGTTTCGTCGCCGCGGCACCGGCAGTAGCCGGCCCGGCGTACCTGTACGCGGCCGTACCGGTGGGCTACGTCGTTAATCAGGTAGGTGAGTGTCTGCGGCATGAGCCACCTTCGGCCACCTCGGTGCCGTTGATCAACGCCCGAAGCTCGGCCCGCTCGTCGACGTCAGCTCCACGCGACAAAGCCAACTACAACCAACTTCAAGTCAAGACAACAGGACCACGAGACACTAGGACCCGGGATGAACCCCAGCACCCCGACGAGCATGATGCGGGACCTCTGGCATTCAAGGGCCTAAACCACGCCGGCGAGGATCCTGTCGTACTCGTCGTCGTACCACTCGGTCAGGTTGTGCTTGCGGAGCACACCGCTGAACCTGGTCAACAGCAGCCAGTTGCCGTTCATCACCAGGACGGCGTCTTCCGTGCGATCAGCCAGTACTCGGGCCACCGTGGTCAGCATGTTGGGAATGCCCTTGTCGCTGAGGGTGTCCTTGTCCATGCGGAAGTCAATGTCGACGTAGGCATCCGGCTCCCACACCCATTGCGAGCCGTCGTCCTCGGCATCGTAGTAACCGCCGCTCCCGGCAGTGACATCGACGACGTAGCCGCGCTCGTCGAGGGCGGAGGTGAGCATTCGCTTGCCGCTCTTTGTCAGCCGCTCGGTGGCGTCGGGAGCGGCCAGCCGCGCCACGTCCTCCAGCGGGATGTCACCTGCCAGGGTCAGTCGGTACTCGATAGCCACGCGTCGCCTTCCCTTAGTCTCGCTTGACGATCTGAACGATCGCACCGCCACGTGTTACCGCCACCAGCTCCTTCAACCCGGGTACGGGCCAGTCGGCGAACTGCCTCTGCAGTTCGCCGAGATTCCCGCGCCAGTCTCCGAGGTTCAAAGCCACTCGGCGATCGCCGCTTCAGGCGATGCCTCCTGGGGAACGGCCGCGCTTACTTTCGTCGCCTCACCGATCGCGCCAGCAAGCCCACCCAGACCGCCCTGTATCTCGCCAAGCGCCTGCCTTACCCGGGCCATGCCCGCCGCAACGGCGGCGAATCCAGCGCCAGCGGCACGTTGGGTGATTTCCTGCGCCTGCGCGTCAGCCCTAGCGGCCTGAGCTCGCGCCTGCTCGACACCGGTCATCAACGCCCGCAACTGAACCGTAATTTCTTCGACGCGCGACACGCGGCTCCCTTAACGCAAGGTAGTGATGGGCATGTGGGCTGCGGTCAGCGGTTCGACATCGCGCTTCGGGCGTCGGTCACACCACGGTTGGCGAGGGCGTCGGCGCGTTCGTTGCCGGGGTCGCCGTTGTGCCCCTTGACCCAGAGCCACTCCACCTGGTGCGCCTTGACCGCCTGTTCCAGCCGCTGCCACAGGTCGGCGTTCTTGACCGGCTGCTTCGCCGACGTCTGCCACCCGTTGCGCTTCCAGTTCGCCATCCAGCTCGTGATGCCGCTGCGGACGTACGTGCTGTCGGTGTGGAGGCGTACGACCACCGGGCGGGTGAGACTCTCCAGGGCCTGGATGGCGGCCATCAGCTCCATCCGGTTGTTGGTGGTCGGTGTCGGCTCGCCGCCGTACAGCTCCCGCTCGTGTTCGCCGTAGCGCAGCACGGCACCCCAGCCGCCCGGCCCGGGGTTACCGCTGCACGCGCCGTCGGTGTAGATGGTCACGACCTTGTCGGCCGGCTGGTCCGTCATGCCGGCAATCTACCGGTCCGGACAACCCAGGCTTCCGACCCGCCACGCCAGGACCCGCCACGCCAGGAACCGCCACGTCGACTGTCTACCCCACCGCCGTGCCGGTAGGCGCCGAATCCCGCGCAGGGTCGCGTGCCGGTTCCCCTTCCGTCGCGTTGGACGTACGCTCGTCGTCGCGGTCGAGCAGGCGCATGACCGGGGTCGCGGCGATGCCGTGCAGCACCACCGAGACGATCACTACCAGGGCGACCGTCGCCCAGACCAGGTCGAGCTGGGGGATGTCGGCGTGCCCGGTGGCGTACGCGAGGTAGTAGAACGAGCCGACGCCCCGGATGCCGAAGAACGCGATCACCCAGTGCTCGGCGGGACGCCCCGGTGCCCCGCGCAGCGACAGCCAGCCGACGACCGGCCGGATCACGAAGACCAGGGCCAGCCCGGCGAGGGCGGCGGGCCAGGTCAGCGGGGCGAGCAGCCCGTCGACCACGGCGCCGCCGAGGAAGAGCAGCAGCAGTACGGTGAGCAGCCGTTCGATCTGCTCGGCGAAGTCGTGTAGGACTCCGTGGAACTCGTGTGTCCGTTCCGCCGCCCGGATCGCCCGCGCGGCGAAGAAGACGGCGAGGAAGCCGTACCCGCCGATCACCTCGATCAGCCCGTACGCGAGGAAGGTGGCGGCGATGGCGACGAATCCCTCGGCGTGCCGGGCGAGTCGCAGGTGTGACGGGGCGCGGAAGAAGAGTTTGCCGAGCAGCCAGCCGACGAGCAGCCCGCCCCCGATCCCGACGCCGATCTTGTAGGCGACGTCGACGGTGAGCCACCGGGTGAGCCAGTCGACCGGGCCGAGGCTGGTGGCGACGCCCGTGGTGGCGATGGCCATCGCGGCGTACACGAAGGGGAAGGCGAGCCCGTCGTTGAGTCCGGCTTCCGAGGTGAGCGCGAACCGTACCTCGTCTTCGTTGTCCTCGACGGCGGTTGGCTCACCCACCTGTACGTCGGCGGCGAGCACCGGATCGGTCGGTGCCAGCGCGGCGGCGAGCAGTAGCGCGGCGGCCGGCACCAGCCCCGCCCACCACCAGCCGAGCAGGGCGACGCCGGCGATGCAGAGTGGCATGCCGATCGCCAGCAGCCGCCAGGTCGAGGACCAGCGTCGCCAGCCGACCCTTCGGTCGATTTTCAGCCCGGCGCCCATCAGGGCGACGATCACACCGATCTCGGTGAGGTGGGTGGTCAACTGTGGGTGGGCGAGCGGATCGGGGCTGGGTAGTCCGGTCGGCAGCAGGAAGACCAGCATGCCGAGCCCGAGGAAGGCGATGGGCATGGACAGCGGCCGGTGTTCCAGCATCCGGGGCAGGACACCGGCGAGCAGCGCGCCGAGTCCGACGAGTGTGAACGCCACGTCGATCGGCTCCACGCCACCACCCTCTCCTGGCCGCCCCGGATCGGGCAGGTGGTGGTTAGCCTTTCCCCGCCCCGGGTTCGTCCACGCCTGTTCGTGCCGAAGAACGTGAATCGGAGGGGGTTCTCCAGTTCTGAGGACGAGACGTGGGGACGCAACGCGTACGGAAGTATTTCGACCATGGCAAAGACCTGGCTGGTCACCGGCAGTTCCCGGGGTCTGGGGTGGGAACTGGGGCGTGCGGTGCTCGCCAACGGTGACAACCTCGTCGCCACCGCCCGCCGGCCCGAGCAACTGGACACACT
Source organism: Micromonospora sp. NPDC050417 (assembly GCF_044458865.1). NCBI lineage: Bacteria > Bacillati > Actinomycetota > Actinomycetes > Micromonosporales > Micromonosporaceae > Micromonospora > Micromonospora sp. NPDC050417. The sequence continues at coordinate 91,754 of NZ_JBITIH010000008.1, read as the reverse complement.
CGTACGCGACCACGGCGACCAGGTTCGCGCGGTCGCGCTCGACGTGACCGACCCGGCCGCTGCCCGCGTCGCCGTCCAGGTCGCCCTGGACACGTTCGGCGGGCTCGACGTGGTGGCGAACAACGCCGGTTACGCCAACAGCGGGCCGATCGAGGAGACCTCGGACGACGACTTCCGCGAGCAGGTCGAGACGAACCTGTTCGGCGTCGTCAACGTCACCAAGGCGGCGCTACCGGTGCTGCGCCGTCAGGGCTCCGGGCACTTCCTCCAGTTCTCCTCGATTGGCGGGCGGGTCGGCGGCACCCCCGGTCTGGGTGCGTACCAGACCGCGAAGTTCGGCGTCGAGGGCTTCTCCGAGGTGCTGCACAACGAGGTGCGACCGCTCGGCATCAGGGTGACCATCATCGAGCCGGGGGCGTTCCGGACCGACTGGGGCGGCTCCTCGATGCGGATCGCCGAGGTCGGCCCGGACTACCAGGAGACCGTCGGGCGGATCCACGCGTACCGCCGCGAGGTGGAGGGGCAGCAGCCGGGTGACCCGGCCCGGGCGGCGCAGGTCATCGTCGGCATCGTCGGACTGCCGGACCCGCCGCTGCGGCTGCTGCTCGGCTCCGACGCCGTGCGCCTGGCCGAGGAGTCGTCGCTGTCGCGGGCACAGGAAGCCTCCCACTGGGCCGAGGTGAGCCGCGCCACCGACTTCGAGAGCCGGGCCGAACTCGATCAGTCGGCGATCGCCGCCCTGGTCACCCCGACGATCACCTGACACCTCCGGACCGGCGCGCCCGCCGAGGCGGTGACGGCGGAGCCGGGTCGATCGGCACGGCGGCGGCAGGAGCCGGGTCAGCGGGCCGGGTCAGCGGGTCGGGCGGAGCCAGAGCACACCGAGCGGTGGGAGGCGGAGCGTGGCCGAGGCGGGCTGACCGTGCCACGGCACCGGCTCGGCGCGTACCGAGCCCAGGTTGCCGACCCCGGAACCCCCGTACGTCTGCGCGTCGGTGTTGACCACCTCCCGCCACACGCCCGCCACCGGCATGCCGAGCCGGTACACCTCGTGCGGTACGGCGGAGAAGTTCGCCACGCAGACCAGGGGAGAGCCGTCGGCGGCGATCCGGATGAACGCGACCGTGTTGTTGCCGGCGTCGTTGCCGACGATCCAGCGGAACCCGTCCGGGGTGGTGTCCTGGCTCCACAGCGCCGGATGGGCCCGGTAGTTCGCGTTCAGATCCCGGACCAACCGTTGCACCCCGGCCCGCGCCGGGTCGTGGCCCAGGTTCCAGTCCAGCCCCCGGTCGACGTTCCATTCCTGGTCGTCGGCGAGTTCGCTGCCCATGAAGAGCAGTTGCTTGCCCGGGTGCGCCCACATGTACGCCAGCAGCGCCCGGGTGTTGGCCAGCCGCTGCCACGTGTCGCCCGGCATCTTGCCGGCGAGTGAGCCCTTGCCGTGCACCACCTCGTCGTGGCTGATCGGCAGCAGGTAGTTCTCGCTCCACGCGTAGACCAGGGAGAAGGTCAGCTCGTTGTGGTGCCACTGCCGGTGGATCGGCTCCTTGGCCAGGTAGTTCAGGGTGTCGTGCATCCAGCCCATGTTCCATTTGAAGCCGAAACCGAGCCCGCCACCGTGGGTCGGCTGGGTCACGCCGGGCCAGGCGGTGGACTCTTCGGCGATCATCACCACCCCGGGGTGCTCCCGGTAGACGGTCGCGTTCGTCTCCTGGAGGAAGCCGATCGCCTCCAGGTTCTCCCGGCCGCCGTACTGGTTCGGCAGCCACTGCCCGTCCTCGCGGGAGTAGTCCAGGTAGAGCATCGAGGCGACCGCGTCCACCCGCAGCCCGTCGACGTGGAACTCGGCGCACCAGTAGAGCGCGTTCGCGACCAGGAAGTTGCGCACCTCGCGGCGGCCGAAGTCGAAGACGTACGTGCCCCAGTCCGGGTGCTCGCCGCGCCGCGGGTCGGGGTGCTCGTAGAGGGGGGTGCCGTCGAACCGGGCCAGTGCCCACTCGTCCTTGGGGAAGTGCGCCGGTACCCAGTCGAGCAGGACGCCGACGCCGGCGGCGTGCAGCCGGTCGATCAGGTGGCGGAACTCGTCGGGCGTACCGAACCGGGAGGTCGGGGCGTAGTAGCCGGTGACCTGGTAGCCCCAGGAGCCGCCGAACGGGTGTTCGGCTACGGGCATGAACTCCACGTGGGTGAAGCCCAGGTCGACCACGTACGCGGTGAGCTGTTCGGCCAGTTCCCGGTAGCCGAGACCGGGCCGCCACGAGCCGAGGTGCACCTCGTACACGCTCATCGGCTCCTGGTGCGGGTGCCGCCGTGCCCGCTGGGCGAGCCAGTCGTCGTCGGACCACTGGTAACCGGACTGGTAGATCACCGAGGCGGTCCGGGGCGGTACCTCGGTGTGCGCGGCCATCGGGTCGGCCTTGTCCCGCCAGATCCCGTCCCGGCCGAGGATCCGGTACTTGTACGTCTGGCCGGGGCGGGCCTCCGGGACCACGATCTCCCAGACACCGCTGTTGCCCAGCGAGCGCATCGGCCAGCCCTCGTGGGCACCCCAGCCGGTGAATTCGCCGACCACCCGAACGCCCCGGGCGTTCGGGGCCCAGACGGCGAAGGAAACCCCGCCGTCGTCGCGGGGGTGGGCGCCGAGTGCGGTCCAGAGCCGTTCGTGGCGGCCCTCGCCGATCAGGTGCAGGTCCATCTCGCCCAGGCTCGGCGGGAAGCGGTACGGGTCGTCGAGGATCTTGCCGTCCACCTCGACCCGGTAGTCGAGCACGGTGCCGGGCACGGTCGCCTCGAAGACGCCCTCGTCGTGGATCCGGCGCGTCGGATGCCGGTCGTCGCCGACCAGGACGGTGACCTGCTGGGCGCCCCGGCGCCAGGTGCGGATCAGGGTCTGCCCGTCGCGCGGGTGTGCACCGAGGACGGCGTGCGGGTCGTACGCCACACCGGAGATCAACGAGTCCAGGGTTCCATCCATCAGTGGCGTCATCTCGTCGTCTCGGGGGAGGGGGCGGGGTCGGGTGTGCTCGGCGCGGTGGTCGGGGGTGTGCCGGGGTGTCGCACGGTGAAGACGTGCGCGGGCTGGTGCGGGTCGAGGCCGACCACGTTGTGCTGGCCCCACTCGTACCGGGCGCCGCTCAACTCGTCGTAGACGGTGAACCGGTCGGACCAGTCCAGGCCGAGTGCGGGCAGGTCCAGGCTGAGGTTGGCCCACTGGGCGTGGTAGGGGTCGAGTGAGCAGGCCACCAGCACGGTGTTGCCGGTCTGCGGGTCCCGTTTGGACCAGCAGAGCAGTTGTGGGTTGTCGCTGTGGTGGAACCGCAGGTTGCGCAGCCAGTGCAGCGCCGGGTTCTTTCGGCGTACGGCGTTGAGCCGGGCGATGAACGGGGCCAGGGACCGGCCCTCGGCTTCGGCTGCCGTCCAGTCCCGGGGTCGCAGTTCGAACTTCTCGCTGTTCCGGTACTCCTCGCCGCCGGGCAGTGCCTCGTGTTCGAGGAGTTCGAAGCCGGCGTAGATGCCCCAGGAGGGGGAGAGGAGGCTGGCCAGCACCGTACGGATCTTGAAGATCGACGGTACGCCGTGCTGGAGCGGCTCGGGCAGGATGTCCGGCGTGTTGGGCCAGAAGTTCGGCCGCATGTAGTCCGCCGCCGCCAGCAGTTCGGCGCAGTACTCGCGCAGTTCGTCGGCGCTGTTGCGCCAACTGAAATAGGTGTACGACTGGGTGAAGCCGATCTTGCCGAGGCCGTGCATGACGGCGGGCCGGGTGAACGCCTCGGCGAGGAAGAGCACCTCCGGATCGAGGGCCTTGACCTCGCGGATCAGCCACTCCCAGAAGTCGAACGGTTTGGTGTGCGGGTTGTCCACCCGGAAGATCCGGATGCCCTGCCCGACCCAGTGGGTGACGACCCGCAGGATCTCGGCCCGGATCCCCTCCGGGTCCCGGTCGAAGTCGAGCGGGTAGATGTCCTGGTATTTCTTGGGCGGGTTCTCCGCGTACGCGATCGACCCGTCGGCGAGGGTGGTGAACCACTCCGGGTGTGCGGTCACCCAGGGGTGGTCCGGGGCGGCCTGTAGTGCCAGGTCCATCGCGACTTCGAGGCCGAGTTCGCCGGCCGTGGCGACGAACCGCCGGAAGTCCTCGGCGGTGCCGAGCTCGGGGTGGATCGCGTCGTGACCGCCCTCGGCGGCGCCGATCGCCCAGGGCGAGCCGACGTCGTCGGCCGAGGCGGTCAGGGAGTTGTCGCGGCCCTTGCGGTTGACCCGGCCGATCGGGTGGATCGGCGGCAGGTAGAGCACGTCGAAGCCCATCGCGGCGACGCCCGGCAGTCGGCTGGCGGCGCTGGCGAAGGTGCCGTGTGCGGCCGGATCGCCCTCGGTCGGCGGGGCGATCCCCTCGGAGCGGGGAAAGAACTCGTACCAGGCGGAGAAGAGGGCGCGTGGCCGATCGGTCCAGAGTGGATACTCGTCGCTCCGGGTGACCAGGCGCCGCACCGGGTGTTCCCAGAGCAGCCCGGCCAGGTCGAGGGCGGGGCGCAGGCGCAGGTGCAGCGGTAACTCCGGATCGCGCAGCGCCGCCGCGGCGGCCTTCACGTCGCCTTGTGCGTCGGACGGGACCAGTGCCGACGCGGCGTCCATCAGCGCCGCTCCCTCGGCGAGGTCGTTGCCGAGTTCGGCCACGTCCTGCCCGGCCGCGGTCTTCTTGGTGACCGCGTCGCGCCAGGTCAGGTACGGGTCGTCGAACGCCTCGACGGCGTACGTCCAGGCGCCGACGGCGTCCGGCGCGATGGTCGCGTACCACCGGTCGTCCCACTCGGGGCGCATCCGGGTGAACGGCCGTGACACGCCGTCCGGGCCGGTCCAGACGACGTTGCAGCCGAGCGCCCGATGCCCCTCCCGGTAGGCCCGTGCGCTGACCGGCACCAGTTCGCCCACCACCGCCTTGGCGGGATAGCGACCGCACGCCACCGCCGGGGTGATCTCTTCGATCGGAAACCGTCCCGTCACGGTTGCCAACCTACTGCCCCGGCCGCCCCGCCGCCCGGTTGAAATCCGATCGTCCGGTTCCACCGCAGCCCGGGGCGGTTTCCTTGATCAGGTGACCGGGAGCACCGAGCGGTAGACCCCCATCGTCCGATCGGCGATGGCGTCCCAGGAGAAGTGCTCCACCGCCCGGCTCCGCCCCGCCCTGCCGAACTCGGCCGCCCGGTCCGGGTCCGCGAGCAGGGTGTTGAGCGCCGCCGCCAGGTCGGCGACGAAGCGTTCGGGCACCAGCGGCGTACCGGTGCCGTCGTCGGCCTGTTCGATCCCGACGAGCAGACCGGTCTCCCCGTCGGCGACCACCTCGGGAATGCCGCCGGTGGCGGTGGCGACCACGGCCGTCTCGCAGGCCATCGCCTCCAGGTTGACGATCCCCATCGGCTCGTAGACCGACGGGCAGGCGAAGACGGTGGTGTGGCTCAACACCTGGATCACCTCGTGCTTGGGCAGCATCTCGGCCACCCAGACCACCCCGTCCCGGGTGGCGCGCAGTTCCGCCACCAACGACTCCACCTCGGCCGCGATCTCCGCCGTGTCCGGGGCGCCGGCGAGCAGCACCAGTTGGGTCTCCGGCGGCAGTGACCGGGCCGCCCGGAGCAGGTACGGCAGGCCCTTCTGCCGGGTCACCCGACCGACGTACGTCACGCTCGGTCGGTCCGGGTCCACGCCGAGGCGGCGCAGCACGTCGGTGCCGGGGTCGGGGGCGTACTGCCGGGTGTCGATCCCGTTGTGGACCACCCGGACCCGTTCGGCCGGCACCTCCGGGTAGGCGGCGAGCAGGTCGCGTTTCATACCCGCGGAGACGGCGATCACCGCGTCGGCGGCGCCCAGCGCGGTCCGTTCGCACCAGGAGGAGAGGGCGTAGCCGCCGCCGAGCTGCTCGGCCTTCCACGGCCGCAGCGGCTCCAGGCTGTGCACCGTCACCACGTGCGGCACCCCGTGCAGCAGCTTGGCGACGTGGCCGGCGAGGTTGGCGTACCAGGTGTGGCTGTGCACCAGGTCGGTGCCGGCGCATCCGGCGGCCATGGCCAGGTCGACGCCCATGGTGCGCAGCGCCGGGTTGGCGCCGGCCAGCTCGACCGGCTCGGGGTACGCGGTCACCCCGGCGGGGTCGTCCGGGCCGGTACGCGGCGCGCCGAAGCAGTGCACCCGCAGGTCGGCCAGGCGGCGCAGTTCCCGGGCGAGGTACTCCACGTGCACCCCGGCTCCGCCGTACACCTCGGGCGGGTACTCGCGGGTGAGCAGGTCGATCCGGAGTCGTCCGTCGTACGGAGCGGTTTCGGCCACGTTCCGCACACTAGTCCAGCATGTTGCCTCGTACGACTGGTGCGAACGGCTGGCTGTGGTTAGCGTCGGTACATGTCGCCGAAGGTCCTCGCCATCGTCCTGGCCGGCGGCGAGGGCAAGCGCCTGATGCCGCTCACCGCCGACCGGGCCAAGCCGGCCGTGCCGTTCGGCGGCATGTACCGAATGATCGACTTCGTTCTCTCCAACCTGGCCAACGGCGGTTATCTCAAGATCGTCGTGCTGACCCAGTACAAGTCGCACTCACTCGACCGGCACGTCACCATGACCTGGCGGATGTCGAACCTGCTCGGCAACTACGTCGCCCCGGTCCCCGCCCAGCAGCGCCGTGGACCCTGGTGGTTCGCCGGCTCGGCGGACGCGATCTACCAGAGCTTCAACCTGATCAACGACGAGAAGCCGGACTACGTGATCGTGTTCGGCGCGGACCACATCTACCGGATGGACCCCCGGCAGATGGTGGCCGACCACATCGCCTCCGGAGCCGGCGTCACCGTCGCCGGGATCCGCCAGCCGCTGCACCAGGCCGACCAGTTCGGTGTCATCGAGGTGGGACCCGACGGCCGCCGGATCCAGGCGTTCCGGGAGAAGCCCACCGACGCCCGGGGGCTGCCGGACGCACCGGGGGAGATCTACGCCTCGATGGGCAACTACGTCTTCACCACCAAGGTGCTCTGCGAGGCGGTCGAGCGCGACGCGGCGGACAAGGCCAGCCGGCACGACATGGGCGGCAGCATCATCCCGATGCTCGTCGACCGGGGCGAGGCGAACGTCTACGACTTCCGCGACAACGAGGTGCCGGGCAGCACCGAGCGGGACCAGGGCTACTGGCGCGACGTCGGGACGCTCGACTCGTTCTACGAGGCGCACATGGACCTGATCGCCATCCACCCGATCTTCAACCTCTACAACTCGGCCTGGCCGATCTACACCGACCACCCGCCGTGGCCACCGGCGAAGTTCGTGCATGGCTGGCAGGAGCGGGTGGGACGCGCCGTGGGCTCGATGATCTCGCCCGGCGTGGTGGTCTCCGGGGCGCTGGTGGAGAACTCGGTGGTCTCGCCGAACGTGCGGGTGAACTCGTGGGCGCACGTCGAGGGCTCGGTGCTGATGGAGGGCGTGGACATCGGCCGGCACGCGGTGGTGCGCAACGCGATCCTGGACAAGAACGTGGTGGTCCCCGAGGGGGCCGAGATCGGCGTCGACCTGGAGCGTGACCGGGCCCGCTACACCGTCTCCGAGGCCGGGATCGTCGTCATCGGAAAGGGCCACCGGGTCGAGCCGTAAGGTCAGCTCATACACTCGGCGCCGCAGCACAGCAGGCTCCGCGCCAGAGCCAGGAGGAGAACACGCCGATGTCGGTCCACGCCCGCGCCGGTCAGCCCGCGTCACCCGGTGACCTGGTCGACGTACCGCACCTCGTCACCGCGTACTACACCGAGCACCCCGACCCGGCCGACCCCGGCCAACAGGTCGCGTTCGGCACGTCCGGGCACCGCGGGTCGAGTCTGAGCACCGCGTTCAACGCCGACCACATCGCCGCGATCACGCAGGCCACCTGCGAATACCGGCGCGAACAGGGGGTCGACGGCCCGCTCTTCCTGGCTCGGGACACGCACGCGCTCTCCGAACCGGCGACGGTGACCGCGCTGGAGGTGCTGGCCGCCAACGGGGTGACCGTGCTGATCGACAGTCGGGACGGCTACACCCCCACCCCGGCGCTCTCACACGCGATCCTGACCCACAACCGGGGTCGGACCAGCGGCCTCGCCGACGGCATCGTGGTCACCCCGTCGCACAACCCGCCGAGCGACGGTGGCTTCAAGTACAACCCCACCCACGGCGGGCCGGCGGACACCGACGCCACCCGCTGGATCCAGGACCGGGCCAACCAACTCCTGACCGACGGGCTCGCCGGGGTGCAGCGGATCCCGTACGCGCGGGCCCGGGCGGCGCAGACCACCGGCCGGTACGACTTCCTCGGCGCGTACGTCGACGACCTGCCCTCGGTGGTCGACCTGGCGGCGGTCCGGGCGGCCGGGGTGCGGATCGGCGCCGACCCGCTCGGTGGGGCGAGCGTCGGCTACTGGGGGGAGATCGCCGAGCGGCACAAGCTGGAGCTGACCGTGGTCAATCCGGCCGTCGACCCGACCTGGCGGTTCATGACCCTGGACTGGGACGGCAAGATCCGGATGGACTGCTCGTCGCCGTACGCGATGGCCTCGCTGATCGCCGCGCGGGCCGACTACCAGATCGCCACCGGCAACGACGCTGACGCTGACCGGCACGGCATCGTCACGCCGGACGCCGGACTGATGAACCCCAACCACTATCTGACCGTCGCCATCGCGCACCTGTTCCGGACCCGCTCGCAGTGGTCCCCGCAGGCCGCGATCGGCAAGACGCTGGTCTCCTCCTCGATGATCGACCGGGTCGCGGCCGACCTCGGGCGCACCCTCATCGAGGTGCCGGTGGGCTTCAAGTGGTTCGTCCCGGGGCTGCTGGACGGCTCGGTGGGGTTCGGCGGCGAGGAGAGCGCGGGCGCCTCCTTCCTACGCCATGACGGCTCGGTCTGGACCACCGACAAGGACGGCATCCTGCTCTGCCTGCTCGCCGCGGAGATCCAGGCGAGCACCGGCCGCTCCCCGAGCGAGCACTACGCCGATCTGGTGGCCCGGTTCGGCGAGCCGGCGTACGCCCGGATCGACGCCCCGGCCGACCGGGCGCAGAAGGCGGCGCTGAGCAAGCTGTCGCCGGAGCAGGTGACCGCGACCGAACTCGCCGGTGAGCCGATCACCGCGACGCTGACCAACGCGCCGGGCAACGGGGCGCCGATCGGCGGGTTGAAGGTCACCACCGAATCCGGTTGGTTCGCCGCCCGCCCGTCCGGCACCGAGGACGTCTACAAGATCTATGCGGAGTCGTTCCAGGGCCCGGAGCACCTGACCCGGATCCAGGAGGAGGCCCGCGCCCTCGTCACCGAGGTCCTCGACAAAGCCTGACCATACGAAAGGAAGGGGCCCTTGTTATCGCCTAGGCGATAACAAGGGCCCCTTCCTTTCGCTTTTAAGCGGCTGAATGTCCGACCGGGTTGGTATAACGGTGGGCGTGGATTTTGCCATTGAAACGTCCGGACTTGTGAAGATATTTGGCGCCAATCGGGCGGTCGACGGTGTTGACCTTGCGGTGCCGGCCGGCACGGTCTACGGATTCCTCGGGCCGAACGGCGCGGGAAAGACCACCACCATCCGGATGCTCGCCACCCTGTTACGCCCGGATGGCGGCACGGGGCGGGTCTTCGGACACGACATCGTCCGCGAGGCCGACGCCGTACGCGCCCGGGTCGGCCTGACCGGGCAGTACGCCTCGGTCGACGACGAACTGACCGGCCGGGAGAACCTGCTGATGCTCGCCCGGCTGCTCGGCTTCGGTTGGGGGGCGGCGGGGCGGCGGGCCGACGAGCTGCTGGCCGCGTTCGGGCTGACCGAGGCGGCCGGGCGGCTGGTCAAGACATACTCCGGCGGGATGCGGCGCCGGCTCGACATCGCGGCGAGCATCGTGGTCACCCCGGATCTGCTCTTCCTGGACGAGCCGACCACCGGTCTCGACCCGCGCAGCCGCAACCAGGTCTGGGACATCGTCCGGGCGCTGGTCGCCTCCGGCACCACCGTGCTGCTCACCACGCAGTACCTGGAGGAGGCGGACCAGCTCGCGGACCGGATCGCGGTGATCGACCACGGGCGGGTGATCGCCGAGGGGACCAGCGGCGAACTCAAGGCGTCGGTCGGTGCCGGCGCCGTACGGGTCCGGCTGCGTGAGGCCGAGCAGCGGACCGCGGCCGAGCTGGTGCTCACCGAGGCGCTGGGCGTGCCGGTGGTGCTGGAGTCCGACCCGCTGGCCCTCTCGGCCCGGGTCGCCGACCCGGCACGGGTGGCGACCGCGCTCACCGAGCTGACCCGGGCCGGGCTCGCGGTCACCGACTTCTCGCTCGGGCAGCCGAGTCTCGACGAGGTCTTTCTCGCCCTGACCGGCCACCCCGCCGAGGACGGCGCCCAGGAGAGCATCGAGGAGGTGCCGGTATGACCAGTACGACGACGACCGCCCGTCCGGTGGACGAGGACGCGCTGCGGGCGGTGCTCGCCACCCGCTCCCGTCCGCCCAGGCCGAGCGCGCTCTCCGCCTCGGTGACCTTCGGCTGGCGGGCCATGCGCAAGATCCGGCACGTGCCGGAGCAGCTCTTCGACGTCACCATCTTCCCGGTGATGCTGACGCTGATCTTCACCTATCTGCTCGGCGGTGCGCTGGCCGGTTCACCTCGCGACTACCTGCAATATCTGCTGCCGGGCATCCTGCTCCAGACCGTCGTCATGATCACCATGTACACCGGGATGACGCTGAACAACGACATCACCAAGGGGATCTTCGACCGGTTCCGTACGCTGCCGATCTGGCGGCCGTCGGCGATCGTCGGCGCCCTGCTCGGCGATGCCCTCCGCTACGCCCTCGCCTCCGCCGTGGTCATCGGACTGGGGCTGGCCCTCGGCTTCCGCCCCGGTGGCGGCGCGATCGGCGTGCTGCTCGGGGTGCTCCTGGTGCTGCTCTTCTCGTTCAGCCTGACCTGGGTCTGGACCATGTTCGGCCTGCTGCTGCGGACACAGAACTCGGTGATGGGGGTGAGCATGCTGGTGCTCTTCCCGCTCACCTTCGGCAGCAACATCTTCGTCGACCCGAGCACCATGCCGGGCTGGTTGGAGGCGGCGGTGCGGGCCAACCCGATCAGTCACGCGGCGACCGCGGTCCGCGGCCTGATGGCCGGCGAGGCCACCACCGGCCAGATCGGTGCGGTCCTGCTCGCCTGCCTGGTCCTGGTCGGGATCTTCGGCCCGGTCACCATGTACCTCTACCGCAACAAGCGCTGACGGCGGTGCACGCCCACCGGTCGTCCGGACCTGAGCCGGGCCAGGACGACCGGTGAGCGGACCCGACTCAGAGCACCCGGGGTGGGGCGACGGTCGATCCGAGAGTGTGCGTGCAGGGGAGCAGGATCTGCTGTTCGTGATCTCCTGTCGGGTCGGTGAGCAGCGAGGTGAGTAGTCGTACCGCCCGGCGTCCCATCGCGTTGCGGGGGATCCGCAGCGAGGCCCACCGCTCGTTCCCCTCCTCGGCGGGGACGTCGACCAGCAGGATGACCGAGAGGTCCTGTGGAATGCTCAGGCCGCGCAGGCGGATCATGGCGGCCAGGACGCGCAGCAGGCTGACCGACTCGACCAGGATGGCGGTGGCACCCGCCCGGACCGTGTCGTCGAGCCACTGGGCGGTCAGCTCCTCCGGCCGGCCGATCGCCGGTGCGGGGATGGCGAGTCCGAAGCGGTCCAGTGCCGCCGCGAAGCCCTCCCAACGATCGACCTGTGGCTCGTAGCGCACCGCCTCGCCGAGGTACGCGAAGGTACGGTGCCCCATCGCCACCAGGTCGTCGACGATCCGTCCGGTCGCCCCCCGGTAGTCGCCGCCGACGTAGGCGATCTCCGTCCCGGGCACTTCACGGTGCCCGATGTAGACGAAGGGGTGTCCGTCACCGGCGAGTTGGGCGAGGTCGTCCCGGTTGGCGTGGTGACCGAGCAGCAGGCTGCCCGCCGCCTGCCGGAGCCCGTTGACCGAGCCCTGGTAGATGCGACGGACGCCGTCCTCGTTCTGGGCCGCGGTGAACAGCACCAGGTTGCAGCCCTCGATCCCAGCCTGCTCCTCGATCCCCTTGAGGAACTCGAAGTAGTAGTCGCGGGCACTGGTGGGAAAGATCGGTTCGAAGGTGTGCACGCCAAGCAGAAGTGGTGCGTTGCGGGTGCCGGTTCCGCCGGTGCGCTGCGGCCCGACCGAGGTGTAGCGCAGCCGGCGGGCCGCGCTGAGCACCCGCCGCTGAGTCTCGGTCGAGATCCTCGCGAGGTCTCCGGAGCCGCTGAGCACCATGGACACGGTCGACTGGGAGACGCCGGCCTCGCGCGCGATGTCCGCCTGGCGCGAGCTGCGGCTGCGTGGTTTTGTCACGCTCTCATCCTCCTACTAGACCGATGGCGGCCAGGTCAGGATCGCACCGGCTCGGGTCAGTTCCTTGCGTAGCTCCTCGTAGTCGACGTTTTGCACGGCCACCTTGCCGGTGCTGGCCAGTCCGGCAGCCGCGCCGGCCGCCTCGCCGAGCATCATGAACACCGGCTCCATCCGGACCGTCGCGAAGGCGATGTGCGAGGCGGAGATCGCCGAGGCGACGATGAGGTTCGCGCACTCGCCGGCCCGGGGAATCAGCGAACGGTACGACACACCGAGCGGGATGGTGAGCGGGTGCTGCACGTTGCCCTCGTTGCGTACCTCCCCGTCGCGCAGGACCCGCTTGGCGTTGTGCGAGTCCATCACGTACGTCGCGAGGGCTACCGGGTCGGGGGCGCGTACCCGGCCGGTGGCGTCGTGTTGCGTGATCACGTGCTCGGAGACCATTCGTCGGGCCTCCCGGATGTAGAGCTGGTGTGGCCAGTGCGAGGTGTCGGCGAACTGGCTCGGGGCGAGCCCGTACTCACGGGTCGCGTCCCGTACCGGCGCCGGCAGGCGGGGGTCGTTGGCCAGGAAGTGGAGGAGTCCGGCCTGGTAGCGGACGTGGTCCTGGAAGATCTCCTCCCGTCGGGCGTGGTCGGCCTCCGGCCAGTCGTAGTTGGCGCCGATGTGGTCGGAGGAGAAGGCGCCGTGGTTGTTCATGTCGAACACGTCGCCGCGTACGCGGGTGGTGCGGCCGTACAGCTCGTAGACGCCCGCCTCGATGTAGCGCCGCAGGAGTTCGTACCGGTCAGGGTCGTAGCCCTCCGGCCGGGGGAACGGGATGCGCTTGGCGGACGTGGTGACGTGCAGCCGGAAGTTGTACGCCTGGACCCGCCGGTCGCCGTCGCCGACGGTGCCGTACGGGTCGGGCGAGATGCCGGGCAGTAGTCCGCTGCCGGGCTGACCGGGTACGACGTACGGGTCGACGGGTCGTTCGAACTGATGGTTGACGCTGTGTTGCACCCCGGCGTTCGGCTCGCCGTACTGTGCCGAGGATTCGCGGCCGACGGTGTAGGTGACTCCCGCCTGGGCCATGAGGTCGCCCTCGTAGGACGCGTCGACGAAGACCGTGGCCTGGAACCTGCTGCCGTCGTCGGTACGAAGTTCGACCAGCCGGTCGAATTCGCGTCGTACGTCGCGCAGCGGCTGCCGCCGGAACACCCGTACGCCCGCTTCGGCGAGCCAGGTCTCGAAGATCTCCTCGGCGACGGAGCCCTCGACGTCCCAGTGCGGGTCCGGCGCCTGGTAGACCGCCGCGACCTGCCGGTAGAAGGTGCGGGCGAGGCCGCCGACCGCGGCGGCCCGGCCGACATCGGTGGTGCCCAGCCCGGAGGCGCTCATTCCGCCGATGTGGTCGCCGAAGGCGAGCAGGACGACCGACAACCCGCCGCGCGCGGCACGGACCGCGGCGGTCACCCCGCCAGAGGTCGCGCCATAGACGACCACGTCCGCTTCGACCACTTCGGACCCGGTTGGGGAGGTCCAGGGGTGGTGTGACGGACGGTAGTGATACAGGCCGGGCAGAGCGGGTGCTGATGTCATGGATCTGGTTTTAACATGAGCATCGACGGCAGTGAAGAGCAAATATTTGCTAATAACTTTGTCTCTACATGACGGCAAAACTGCTGCCGAAACCTCTTGACATCAGATCGACGATCGGATGTAACGTAGCCGCAATCCTTTTGCCGGCGCTGAAGCGCAAATAGATTAGCAATCTCTGGGGTGTGCTGAGGATGACTACGAAGTGGACACGAGGAGCGCGGTCATGAGCAGGGACGTCGAGGTGCTGACCGATCTGCTGGTGGTCGGCGGCGGTCTGGGTGGGGTCTCCGCCGCTCTCACCGCCGCACGGCTCGGCCGTCGGGTGGTGCTGACCGAGGAAACCGACTGGCTCGGGGGACAGTTGACCGCGCAGGCGGTCCCCTCCGACGAACATCCCTGGATCGAGACCGAGCACATCTCCGCCGGCTACCGCGACCTGCGCAACCGCATCCGGGACTACTACCGGCGCAACTACCCGCTGCGTCCCGAGGCCGCGGCCAACCCCACTCTCAACCCCGGGCTCGGCAACGTCAGCCGGCTCTGCCATGAACCACGGGTCGGCGTCGCGGTCATCGACGAACTGCTCATGCCGTACATCTCGGCCGGTCGGATCAGGGTGCTCTACGAGAACGTACCGGTGGCGGCCGAGACCGACGGCGACCGGATCACCTCGGTCACCCTGGAGAGCCGCCGCACCGGAGTGCGGACCACGGTCAGCGCCCGCCTGGTCGCCGACGCCACCGAACTCGGTGACCTGCTCGAACTGGCCGGAGTCGAGCACGTGGTCGGGGCCGAGTCCCAGGACGAGACCGGAGAGCGGTACGCGGCGCCGGTCGCCGACCCGACCGACCAGCAGGCCATCACCTGGTGCTTCCCCCTGGAGTACCGACCGGGTGAGGACCACGTGATCGACCGCCCCGCCTCGTACGACCACTGGAAGACCCACGTGGACCCGTTCTGGCCCGGCCCCCAGCTCTCCTGGGAAAAGATCGACATCCACACGATGAGCGGGCGGGTCAACCACATCTTCGAGGGCGACACCGACGCGGTTCGCCTCCCCGACCTGTGGCACTTCCGGCGCATCCGGGCCCGCTCACAGTTCGACCCGGCCCTGGTGGACAGCGACATCTCCCTGGTCAACTGGCCCAACACCGACTACTGGGAGGCGCCGCTGGTCGGGGCCGACGTGGACGCGCAGGCCCGCGAGCACGCCCTGCGGCGGTGCAAGGAACTCTCCCTGTCGTACCTCTACTGGATGCAGACCGAGGCCCCTCGGCACGACGACGGGCACGGCTACCCGGGGCTGCGGTTGCGCCCCGACCTGACCGGTACCGAGGACGGTCTCGCCAAGCACGTCTACGTCCGGGAGTCCCGGCGGATCAAGGCCCGCTTCACCGTGCTGGAACAGCACGTCTCGGTCACCGACCGGCCCGCCGGGGCCGGATCCGAGGTCTTCCGTGATGCGGTCGGCGTCGGCCACTACAACATCGACCTGCACCCGAGCACCGCCGGCATCAACTACGTGAACCTGGAGTGCTACCCCTTCCAGATCCCGCTCGGTGCGCTGGTGCCGGTACGCGTGCGCAACCTGCTGCCGGCGAACAAGAACATCGGCACCACGCACATCACCAACGGCTGCTACCGGCTGCACCCCGTCGAGTGGAGCATCGGCGAGGCGGTCGGCGCCCTGGCCGCGTTCTGCCTCGACCGCGACACCGAACCACATGCCGTGGCCGATTCCACGAGCCTGACCGGGGAGCTTCAGGGCCTGCTCACCACCACCCTGGGAATCCCGGTGGCCTGGCCGGACGAGATCCGGCGCACCCGACCCTCGCAGGCTGGCAAGGGCGCCACACCGGTGCTCGCCCCGCCCCTGCCCCGCGTACCCACGGCCTGACCGGAAGAGGAAGCAACGGACATGGGAGAACGAACGGTGACCACCGCCGGCCAGCGCACCCCCGACGGCGACGACAACTACGACGTCATCATCTACGGCGCCACCCTCGCCGGCATCATGGCCGCGCTGCGGCTGCGGCTGCGCGGACTGAGCGCCCTGATCCTGGAGCCGACCGGGCACGTCGGCGGTGTGGTCGCGGGCGGGCTGGTGAAGTCGGACGCGCCGAACATCATCGCCGCCCTCGCCGGGCTCACCCACACGCGCTACTTCGAGGGGATCGGCGCCGAGTACGGCAAGGACGGCGCGGAGTACCGGTTCGAGCCGAAGGTCGCCGAGCGGGTGGCCCAGCGGCTGCTCGACGAGGCGAAGGCGACCGTCCTGGTCGGACACCGCATCCACGGCCCCGACGACCTGGAGATGCGGGGCCGGCGGATCCGGGGCGTGCGGACCGCGCACGGTTGGGAACGGGCCCGCTTCTTCATCGACGCCAGCTACGAGGGCGACCTGATGGCGGCGGCCGGGGTGCCGTACACCTTCGGACGCGAGTCCGCCGACCAGTACGACGAGCCGTTCGCCGGCTTCCAACCGGTGCAGGCGCTGCGTCGGAAGGTGTTCCGCCCGAACACCGGCTACCCGGTCGGACCGGTGCCGGACATGAAGGCGGGCGAGGCCGACGACAAGACCCAGGCGTACAACTTCCGGGGTGTGCTGTCCCGCAACGCCGACCGGATGCCGTTCACCAGGCCGGACGACTACGACCCGGGGCTCTACCTCCACCTGCGGGCGATGCTGGAACAGCGCGGCGTCACCGGGCTCTCCGACATCGTCACCCACACCGCGTTGCTGCCGAACAACAAGTACCAGACCAACCAGGCCCTCTTCATCGGCTTCGACCTGCCGGGCGCCTCCTGGGCCTACCCGGACGGCACCTGGCAGCGCCGCGACGAGGTCATCGCCGAGCAGGTCCGGTGGCATCGGGGGATGCTGTACTGGCTCGCCAACGACCCGTCGCTACCGGAGTCGTTCCGCGTCGACACGCAGACCTTCGGCCTGCCGCCGGACGAGTTCGTGGACAGCCCGTACGGGCACGGCTTCCCGCACGCCCTCTACGTCCGCGAGGGACGCCGGATGGTCGGCGCGAAGGTCCTGACCCAGCACGACCTGCTCAAGCCGAACAACACCAAGGACAGCTCGGTCTGCTGCTGGAAGTACGGCATGGACTGCCATGTCGTGCAGTACTACACCGAGGGGGACGACACGATCGTCGGCGAGGGCACGCTCAGCGGCACCGAGTACAACCCGCCGGTCGACCTCTACCAGATCCCGGCCGAGGTGCTCTTCCCCGCCCGTGGTGGCGTCGAGAACATCGCCGTACCGGTCTGCTTCTCGGCCTCGCACGTCGGGTTCAGCTCACCTCGGATGGAACCGAACTACGGCATGCTCGGTGAGGCGTGCGGCGAGCTCGCCGCCCAGTCGATCCAGGCCGACCGTCCGGTGCAGGAATACCGGTACGCCGAGCTGGCCTCGGCGTTGGAGGAGTACGGCAGCGTGCTCTCCCTCCCGGAACTGCACTGAGATGGCCGCCGTGTCCGTGCAGACCGTCGCGTCGCCGCTGACCCTCGCCGTTGCCGGCGTGGACCTGCCGGCGTTCCAACCCGGGCCGTTGAACGCCTCCACCGGGTGGCGACCGCACCGGGTCGAGCTAGCGTTCCGGATCGAATCTGGCCCGGCACCGGCCGGTGGCTGGCTGCTCCGGTTGGAGTTCGCCGCCGGCCACGGCCCCTGTCCCGATCTGGAGATAGAGATCGACGGGGCGTACCGTGGCCTGTTCCATCCCTCGGTACGCCGCGAGGACCGGTCCGAGACCTACCGCCACGGCCCGATCGCCGGCGACGTCACGCTCGACGTGCCACTGCCGGCGGCCTGGCTCGTCCCGGGGGAGCACGTCCTCGCGCTGACCACGACCGTCGACCGGGACGCGGCGACCGGCCCGCTCACCGGGGTCGACGACGGAGACGGTGCGCGGCACCGGGAGCAGTTCGGCAACCACTTCGGCAGCGGCATCACCTGGCACCGGCTCACCCTGCTGCCGGCCGGGGCGGAACTGGGTGCCGGGGCCGGTCACGGCCTCGACCTGGTGGCGACCCCGCTCTACCTCGACGCCAACCACGGCGAGCCGGCGGACACCGACCGGGATGCGGGACTGTGTCAGCTACTGGAGCTGACGGTCACGGTGCCAGCCGGCGGGCAGAGTTGGCCACGGCACGCGCTGGTGCGGATCGGTGACGCCAGCCACGATCTGGAGTTGGACCGGCCGGGCCGGCATTTCGGCCAGGTCCGGGTGCGGTTCCCGGTGCCGGAACTCGTCGCCGTGACCGACGCCGAGGTGCGCCTCGACGGTGCCGAGCCGGTCACCTTCGCGCTGCGGCCGGGCCGAAAGTGGACCCTGCACCTCATCCCGCACGTCCACCTGGACGTCGGCTACACCGATCTTCAGGGCAAGGTCCTGGAGCTGCACAGCCGTAACCTCGACCGGGCGTTGGACGCGCTCGACCGACCGGAGCGGTTCGCCTTCTCCGTCGACGGCTCCATGATCATTGATCAGTACCTGGCCACCCGCTCGGATCAGCGGGCCGAGCGGGTGCTCGCCGCGCTGCGCTCGGGCCGGCTGGCGGTGAACGCCTTCCACAGCCTCTTCCTCTCCGGGGTGGCGAGCCTGGAGGAGGTGTACCGGGCCGCCTACCTGGCCGCCCGACTCCGCGCCGAGCACCAGGTGCCGGTGACGTACGCCAACCTCACCGACGTGCCCTCGTACTCCTGGGCGGTCCCGTCGATGCTGCGTGCACTCGGCATCGACGACTTCGTCGGCATCGAGAACCACCACCGTGGCGGCAACGCCGACAGCGACCAGCAGCACCTGGCAAGCCCGGTGATGTGGGAAGGGGTGGACGGCGAACGCGTCCTGACCCACTTCTCCGACACCTACTCCCAACTGCGGTTCATGGTCGGCGACCCGCAGACCATCACCGGCGGGGCGCACTCGTTTCCCCGGCTGCTGGCCCGTTACGAACGCCCCGGCTACCTGCCACACGACCTCGCGGTGATCGGCACCCACGCCGACAACGAGGACCTTGGCGACGGGGACGCCGGCTTCGCCGCCCGGTGGAACGCCGTGTACGCGTACCCGAGGATCCTGGTCTCCACCATTCCCGACTACCTCGACGCGGTCCGTCCGCTCGCCGACCGGCTGCCGGTCTGGCGTGGCGACGGTGGCAGTTACTGGGAGGACGGGGTCGGTACCGGTGCGACCGTGGCGGCCGAGCATCGGCGGGCCCAGAGCGCACTGCCGGCGGCGGAGGCACTGGCCGCCCTGGTGGCCCACCTCGACCCCTCCTACCGGCCGCACCGGGCTGTGCTCGACGCCGCCTGGGAAGGGGCGTTGTACGGCTGCGAGCACACCTGGACCTGGGCTCACGCCAACGCCCACCCGCACGGCGAGCAGGTCGCCGACCAGCTCGACTGGAAGCGGCACCAGGTGCACACCGCGTACCGGTCGGCGGTGGACGAGACCCGCCGGGCGCTCAGCCAACTCGGTGAGCTGGTGACCACGGCCGGCCCGACCCTGCTGGTGCAGAACCCGCTGGGCTGGCGGCGTGACATCGAGGTCGAGGTGGAGGCGAAGGCCGGCACCCCGTTCCTGCTCGACGGTGAACCGCTCGGTGCCGAGGTGCTGGCGGACTGCAACGGGCTGCACCGGTTCCGGGTCACCGTGCCGGACGTTCCGCCCTTCGGCTACCGCACGGTGCCGGTCGGTGGTGCCCGTACCCTCTCGCCCGGCGAGGAGGACGGCGGCGGGGCCACGGGCCTGCCCGCCGAACGGGACGACTGGGGGTCGGTGCCGGCGACGCTGACCACCGAGCGCTGGCAGCTCAGGCTCGACCCGCTCACCGGGGCGGTGCTCGGACTCACCCACCGGTCCACCGGACGCGAACTGCTCGACGACACCTCGCCGTGGCGGCTCGGGCAGGTGCTGCACGTCCTCAACGGTCCCGACTCGCTCACCCGGGGCGACCAGGCCGAGCATTCGCACCCACATCCGCACCATCATTCGGGTACGCCACACGCCCATCCGCCGGCACCGCGTACGACCCTGCTCGGCCGACGCCCGGTGACCGACCGTCCCGAGTTGACGGTCAGCCCGGCGACGATGCGGCCGGTCGGTCTGCGACGCGGCTACGACGGGTGGCGACTGCGCACCGTCGGCACGGCGCCGAGCCTGCCCCGGATCGAGGTCGACATCCTGTTGCGTGACCGGAGCGACCGGATCGACGTGCTGGTCGGGTTCGACAAGGAGCGGGTGCTCGGCAAGGAGTCGGTCTACGTGGCGTTCCCGTTCGCCGCCGACGACCCGACGTTCCGCTACGACCGGCAGCAGGGCTGGGTCGACCCGGCCACCGACCACGCCCCCGGAGCCTGCCACGAGTGGTTCACCACCCAGTACGGCGTGGTCGTCGAGACCGCACCGGCCGGTCCGGCGATTGCCTGGACCTCGGCCGACGCCCCGTTGTTCACGGCGGGGGACATTGTGCGGGGCGCCTGGCCGGAGCGGTTCACACCGGCGACCGGTGGGCTCTTCTCCTGGGTGATGAACAACTACTGGCCCACCAACACCCCGCCGGAGCAGGACGGTTCGCTGACCCTGCGGTACGCCTTCACCCCGCTGCCGGGCTTCGACCCGGTGGCCGCCGGTCGGTTCGCCCGCGAGGTGCGGGCCGCCGCGGTGGCGACCGAGGTGACCCGGCTGGACAAGTTCGACCTCGATCCGAGGCCGCTGGCCGAGCCGGCCGGTTCCCTGCTCGACCTGGACCTGCCCGAGTGGGTGCACGCCACCGTCGCGCAGTCCCGCGACGGCGACGGGCTGCTGCTGCGGCTACAGGACCTGGCCGGCCGGCCGAGCACGTTCGCCCTGCGTCACCCGGCCGGAGCGGCCGGGAGCGCGGTGCTGTGTCACGCCGACGAGCGTGAGATCGCCCGACGGCGGTCTGACCCGGACGGCCGCTTCACCGTTGACCTGCGCCCCTGGCAGGTCATCACGCTCATCCTGCGCTGAGGACATATCTGGCCGTTCACAACAGATGGGAGAGTGCCGTGGTTGACGCGCGTTTCGACAGGCGTCGGTTCCTGACGATGGTCGGTGGTACGGCAGTGGCGGCCGGTACGGGCGGCCTGCTGTCCGCCTGCAACACGGCGGAGTCGGGGCAGCCATCCGGTCCGTCCACCGCCCAGTTGCCCGACTACATCGCCTCGGAGTTGGTCAAGCCGGACCTTCCGGCGACCCCGGAAGGGGTGATGGCGGCGTACTACCGCTACCCCCGGACGCTGGTCGACGCCTTCTCCGACAAGCCCGGTGACGGTGCCGGCGAGGTGTCGATCTTTACGAACATGTTCAACCCGGTGCCTCCGGGCCTCGGTGGCAACGGCTACTGGCAGGAACTCAACAAACGGGTCGGTGCGCAGCTCAACATCACCATGACCCCGTCGGCGGACTACCTGAACAAGTTGTCCACCGTGATCGCTGGTGGTGACCTGCCCGACGTCATGCTGATCTCGGCCCGGTTGACCAAGCGGGCGGACGTGCTGACCCGGCTCTGCGCCGACCTGAGTGGCCTGCTGTCGGGCAGTGCGGTGAAGGACTTCCCGTTCCTGGCCAACATTCCCCGCGACTCGTGGCTCTCCACCGGGTACGGCAGCGGCATCTATGCCATCCCGATCCCCCGGGGGGTGGCCGGCACCATCATGTTCTCCCGGCAGGACCTGATCCGGCAGCGTGGTCTCAACCCGGCCCCCGGCAGCTACCAGGAGTTCCTCGAACTCGCCACGGGGCTGACGAACGCGAAGGCGAACCAGTGGGCGTTCGGTCACCCCAAGGGCGTGATCACCTTTGTCGGCAACATGCTGAACGTGCCGAACGTCTGGCGGGAGGAGGGGGGCGCGTTCACCTCCGAGTTCGAGACCGAGCAGCGTAAGGAGGCGGTCGCCCGGGTTGCCGAGATGTACCGGGCGGGGCTGTTCCACCCGGACGCGATGGGCGGCAAGCTGCAACTGCGTGACCTGTTCGGCAACGGCACGCTCGGCCTCACCTCGGACGGCTACGCGGCCTGGGACATCCTCGCGAACACGTACAAGGTCGAGGTGGGCGGCATCGCGGCCCCGGGCTTCAGCGGGGGCGAGGGCATCAACCGGACCGGCACCCCGACCTTCGCGCTCACCGCGTTCAGGAAGGCCGACCCGGAGCGGCTGCGCAAGCTGCTGCGCATCTGCGACTGGCTGGCCACACCGCTGGGCACCAGCGAGTACATGTTCCGCAAGTTCGGCGTGGAGGGACAGCACTACACCTGGCGCGACGACGTACCGGTCCGGACCGCGCTGGGCAACACCGAGGTCAAGCTCCCGTTGGAGTACGTCGCCGAGGCCCCGCCGATCCTCGGCCCGGCGGAGAAGGCACGGGTGGACGCCCAGCGGGCGTACCAGGAGAAGGTCGTGCCCCGGATGCTGCGTAACCCGGCCGAGGGGCTCTACTCCGACACCTCGATCGACAAGTCCGGTGAACTCAGCAAGATTATCGACAACGTCGAACTGGACATCGTCTCCGGGCGCAAGCCGATCGGCGCCTGGGACGAGGCGGTGGCGCAGTGGCGCCGCGCGGGCGGGGACCAGATCCGGGCCGAGTACGTGGCGGCCCGCGCGAGCCAGGGGTGAGTACGCAGTCGTAGCGGTGTCGGTGTCGGGGCGAATCGGAGGAGCGAGAGATGGCTTCCAGCGGGATGTCACGGAAAACGGGGTTGGCGGTGGACCTACCGGTCGAAGCCGATCCGGGCGGGGACGACACCGGCGGCGCGGGTACGGCCGGACCCGGTGACTCCGCTGGTAAGCCTCCTCCGGCTTCGCCGGCAGCGCCACCCCGGCCGCGTACGCCCTCCAGGTCGCTCGCGTCCTGGCGACGGTTCAAGCGGGACCGGTTCCTGCTGCTGCTCGCCCTGCCCGGAGTCCTCCTGGTGTTGCTGTTCCAGTACGTACCCCTGATCGGCAACGTGATCGCGTTCAAGGACTACCAGCCGTACCTGACCATCTGGGAATCGCCCTGGGTGGGGTTCGACAACTTCGACGTGATCTTCAACGGTGATCCCGCGTTCCTCAACGCGTTGACCAACACGCTGGTCATCTCGTTCCTCCAGATCGCGCTCGTCTTCCCGGTGCCGATCGTGCTGGCCCTGCTGCTGAACAGCCTGCTCAGCGAGCGGATCAAGCGGGTGGTGCAGTCGGTGCTGTACCTGCCGCACTTCATGTCCTGGGTGATCGTGGTGGCGTTGTTCCAGCACATGCTCGGCAACGCCGGCCTCTACAACACCTGGGCCCGGGCGCACGACCTGCCGCTGCTGAGCATCATCGGCGACCCGGACCTCTTCATGGCCCTGATCACGTCCCAGGTGGTCTGGAAGGACGCGGGCTGGGGAACGATCATCTTCCTCGCCGCCATCTCCCGGGTCGATCTGGAACTGTTCGAGGCGGTCGCGGTCGACGGCGGCGGACGACTGCGGCAGCTCTGGCACGTCACCCTGCCGGCCATCCGACCGGTGGTCATCCTGCTGTTCATCCTCAAGCTCGGTGACGTGCTCTCGGTCGGCTTCGAGCAGATCTTCCTCCAGCAGGGGCCGGTCGGCCTGGAGGCGTCGGAGGTGCTCGACACCTACGTCTACAACTACGGAATCGCGGGCGGCAACTGGGGCACATCGGCCGCGGTCGGGCTGGTCAAGGGCCTGGTCGGCGCGGTCCTGGTGCTGGGTGCGAACAAGGTCGCGCACCTGTTCGGGGAGAGAGGGCTGTACGCGAAATGGTGACCCGGACAGAACACCGGCCGCGACCGACGAAGCTGATGCCGGGGGTCTCGCGGGCCCGCCGGCTGCGGACCATCAACGGCGCCAACCCGCCGAGCCCGGCGGTACGGGGACTGAAGGGCGTGGTGCTCTTCGTCGCCTGCGCGTTGGTGCTCACCCCGTTCCTGGCGGTGATCGCCACCTCCCTCGCCGACCAGGCCCAGATCGCCAAGGCCGGCGGGTACGTGCTCTGGCCGGAGAACCCCACCCTCGACGCCTACCGGGCCATCTTCCGCGGTGGCGTGGTGACCCGGGCGACCCTGGTGTCGATCGGGATCACCCTGGTCGGCTCCGGCCTCTCGGTCGTGGTGACCGCGCTGTTGGCGTACTCGCTGTCCCGGCCGGGGAGCTGGGGGCACCGGCCGATCCTGCTCCTGGTGCTCTTCACCATGTTCTTCAACGCCGGCATGATCCCGAACTACCTGCTGATCAAGGAACTCGGGCTGATCGACTCGTACTGGTCGCTGATCCTGCCCGGCCTGACCTCGGCGTTCCAGATCATCATCGTCCGCGCCTTCTTCATGGAGGTGCCGAAGGAGATCATCGACGCGGCCCGGATCGACGGTGCCAGCGAACTGCAGATCCTCACCCGGATCATGCTGCCGCTGTCGAAGGCCGTCATCGCCGTGGTCGCACTCTTCAACGCGGTCAGCTACTGGAGCGCGTTCTTCAACGCGGTCCTGTACATCAACTCCACCGAGAAGTGGCCGCTACAGCTCGTGCTCCGCACGTACGTCATCGACAACACCGCGCTCGGGGCCGCCGACCTCCCCGGCGAGGTCATGCCACCGCAGCAGTCGCTGCAAATGGCGATCCTGGTCGTTTCCCTCATCCCGATCTGCCTGGTCTACCCGTTCCTGCAACGGCACTTCGCCAAGGGTGTCGTGATCGGAGCGGTCAAGGGCTGATCCCCGCAAGGAGGAACAGGTGAAGAAGGAGAACGAGTCCCACCCCGCCGCCCACGAACCGGTCGGTGGCACGCTCAGCCGCCGTACCCTCTCCGCCCTGGGGCTGGCCGGCATGGTCGCGGCCGGCGGGCAGCTCCTCGCCCCGTCGGCCGCCCAGGCCGGGTCGAGGCGGCCGGAGGACGACCGCCGCCCGGCGAAGCGAACGCCGCAGGGCGACCCGGTCGACACCGTCGCGCAACTGCGTCGTACCCGGGGCAGCGCCGGCCACTGGGTGTGGTTGCTGGCCTACCACGGCGACCAGATCGGGCGGGGCGGCGGCGATCTCTACTGGGACGCGGCCAGCACCGAACGGGACAACGGCGGCACCGTCTTCGCCGTCGAGGGCGTTGCCACCGGCCGCTGGAAGCGTCCCGCCACCAACCGGCTCGACCTGGCCTGGTTCGGCTGGACCGGGCGCGGCACCGGGAACGACTCACCCCTGGTCCAGGAGGCGGTGAACGCACTTCCCACCGGTGGCTTCATCGAGGCCGGGCCGGGCAAGGTGCGGCTGGAGCAGACCGTCACGGTGGACCGGGTGCCGATCACGTTCCAGGGCGCCGGCGCCACCGACAACGTCGACTACTCCACCCAGTACGTCGTCGCGACCGGCACCGCCGACGGGTTCCGGCTCAGCGGGGCCAGGGGCGGCGGGATGCGCGACCTACAGGTCCGGGGCGAAGGGCTCACCGGAGGCTACCTGCTCGCCACCGAACGCTCCGGCACCGACGGCAACTACATGCTCTCCTTCGCCAACGTGCGGTTCCGCGACGGTTACAACGGCATGGCCCTGCGGGCCTGCAACACGGTCCGGTTCGTCAACTGCGTGTGGAACGGCTTCGTCGGCGAGCAGGTCATCCTTCTCAACGGGGTCGGGGACAGCAGCCGGGCCGACCCGGTCGAGTTCGTGGAGTGCGGCATCGCCGCCGGCACCGGCAACAACAACACCGACAACCTGGTCATCGACGGACTCGGTGGGTCGATCAAGTTCATCTCCACCGCCCTGCTGTTCGGACGGCACGGCCTCTGGCTGCGTAACACCACCGGCCAGAACACGCCGAAGTTCCTCTACTTCGAGGGCGGCGGCTTCGAGAACGGGCACGGTGTCCCGGTGCTGCTGGAAGCCGGGGCGCAGGTCCACTTCGCCAACACGTACATCTCCGCCGACAACGAGCACGACGACGTCAAGATCGGGCCGGGCTTCGTCGGCAGCGCCACCTTCGTCGGCTGCGTGCTGCGCGGATGTGGCCGCAACGGGCTGGACATCGCCTCCACCCGGGTCACCGTCACCGGCTGCCTCATCGGCAACAACGGTCGGACCGCCCACACCGCCTTCTCCCGGGCGGTCGAGCGGGTCGCCGCGAACCCGTCCGGCGACGTACGGGTCACCACCGCGGTCCCGCACGGCTGGGAGACCGAGGACCGGATCACCGTCTCCGACGTCACCGGCAGCACGGAGGCGAACGGGAAACGGCGGATCACCGTGGTCAGCCCGACCGAGTTCGACCTGGTCGGCGTCAGGTTCGAGCGGGCGTACGCGGGCGGCGGGTCGGCGTACCGGCACGGTGCCGGGATCAACATCCGGTCGACCGCGTCCCGGGTGGTGATCACGGGCAACGTGATCGGCCCCCTCGCCGACGGGATCTCCCGGCAGGACTACGGGATCGTCAACGACGCGACCGACGTACTGGTCAGCAGCAACGACCTGGCCGGTAACACCACCGGTGCGTACCTCAACACCGGGGCGCAGTCCGCGCAGACCCGGTTTGTCGGCAACAAGGGCGTCGAGCAGATCGACGGTTGGTTGAGCGCCCAGATTGTCGGCCCGGTCGCGGACGGGCTCTACGACTTCCGCAACTTCCTCTACCTGGACGGCCAGCGCATCCGGATCACCAAGGTCACCCGGAAACTCGCCGCCGGTGGCTGCACCGTACGGCTGGACGCGGACGGGGCCAGCGCGGGCGGTCCGACGATCGCGGTCTCGACGCAGCTCCAGTCGACGAACGTCAACCCGCCGTACGCCCTCGACGGTGTCGGCGGGCCGAAGCGGCTCCAACTGAGGGTCACCGGCGCCGCCGCCGCGCAGGGGCTTGAGGTGCAGTTCGCGTACCAGATCATTAGCTGAGCGGCCGGCTGCCGCGAGCGGGACAAGGGGTCGGGGGGGGGGGGGGGGGGCGCCCCCCCCCCCCCCCGACGTCATGTCACCTGTTCTCGGTCACCACTTACTGGTTGCCGCCCAGGAGGTGGTCCAGCGAGCGGGCGACGAGGTCGTTCCGGGCCGCCGGGGCCAGCCCCTCCAGACCGAAGCCGAGGTAGACGGTGTCCGGGGTGACCACCACGGAACCCTCCTCGAATGCCTTCTGGCTACGCGCCCAGTCGTTGGACGCGGGCACGGAACCGGCCGGCGGTCCCGCCACCGTCCAGCCACCCAGGTCCGTCTCGAACGACGTCTCCGCGATGGTGACACCATCCCTGATCACCTTGGCGTCGTCGACGAACGCGCCAAGGCCCTGGGTGGACCAGTCGGAGGCGTACGAGATGGAGAGCTCGACCTGCTTGCCGGCGTACGCCGACAGGTCGACCGACCATTCCTGCCAGCCACCGGAGGCGCCGGTCGCCGCGTTCCAGGTGCCGGTGCTGCCGGTCGGCGAGCAGTCGGCGCCGATGTAGTGGGCGAGCTGCGGGTGCAGTGCGTCCACCCAACCCGAGCCACAGCTGTCGCCGGTCGCCGTGCCGGTGTGACCGTTGGCGTCCGGCAGCGTGGTCCAGTTGTCGGTGCCGACCTCGTGCGCCTCGACGAAGGCGAAGTCCCAGTTCGCCTCGATGTCGTGCGACATGAAGAAGCGCAGCTCGCCGCTGGTCGCTCCGGTCAGGTCGACGGTCCGGGTCAGCCGCTTGTACGACACGTCAGACTGGCCGCTGAACACGTACCAGTCACCCGTGTGCGGGTCGAACGGCGCGCCGCCCGGCCGACCCCAGCCGACCGGTGCGGAGCTGGCGAACTGCGGGAACTGGTCCGGCGGCAGGAAGCTCGACGTGGACAGGAACGACGCGGTGTGATCCTGGTTGGCGGCCGAGCCCGGCGCGTTGAGCGTGCCGTTGAACCCGGAGAACGGGCCGTCGTTGCCGACCACCGGGTACGGGTTCCCGTCACCGTCCTGGCCACCGCCACTGACGTACGTGTGCGCGCCGAGGTAGTACTGCTGGAAATCGTTCAGGATCGGCAGGCAGGCGCCGCCCGGTGCGGCGCACTCCGGCGGGGCCCCCGGCGCGTAGTAGTACGAGCCGTTCGCCGACTGTGCCAGCAGCGCGTTCTTCCCGCTGACGAGCAGCTTGCCACCCTCGTTGAGATAGTCCCGAACGGCCAGTTCGGTCTCGAACGCGGCCCTCGCCGTGGTGCCGGGAACCTGCCCCGGCGCCCGCAGGATCACGTCGTCGCCGGTCTCCCACACCACCGCGTCGTAGTGCGAGAGCACCCCGAGCGGGTGCGGCGCCTTCCGACCCCGGGTGTCGAAGTCGTAGACGTCGCTGGTCTTGCCGGCGGCGCTCAGCGCGGCGGCCACCTCGTCGGCGTACTTGGCGCTGGTGCCGGTCTGGACCGGGCTCGGCCCGGTGACGTCCTCGACCGCCAGCACCAGCACGTCACCGCCGATGTCGGTGCTCACCTGGTACGTGAAGTGCTCACTCGCGGTGGGGCCGCCACCCTTGGGCTTGGTGCCGGTGAACCAGACCTCCACCCGGTCACCGGGCTTGGTGCCGGTCACAATTCCGCGCGCCTCGGCGAAGTAGTCGTCGTGGGTGTTGCCGTACCGCTCCCCACCACGCCATTCCTTGACCTCGACCGACTTCGGCCGGCCGCCGTTGACGACGTAGTGCATCTGGACGTTCTTCAGCGACCGGCGGGCGATGGCCGCCACCGGCTGCCGGGTGCCGTAGGAGACGTCGAACTTGTCGATCTCGAAGTCCGGCGTGCTGCGTCCGACCACCGAGACCGGGTTGTCCGGGGTCGCGGCGGACTTGGCGACGGCGAGCGCGAACGGGACGTTCTTCGCCACCTCGGCGGCGATCAGGTCCTCGTCGTCCGGGAAGTTGAAGCCGCTGGCGCAGTCCTCGGCCAGCCACTCGTCGTTCGGGTCGGAGTTCGAGGCGGTCTCGCAGGTGGTCATCTCGGGGGTGAAGCCGAGCGCACCGTAGCGGACCGTGGCGTGCGTGTCGGTGTCGCCGTTGGTGGTGTACAGCTCGGCCGAGATGTCCGGGTCGTAGCCGGGGATCGCCGGGTGGGCGTCGTCACCGGCCAGCGCCTTGTAGATCAGGTCGTCCGGAGTGGGGGTCTCCACCTGCCAGCCGACGCCGTAGAGCAGCAGCTCGGCGGCGGAGTGGTAGTTGATGTAGTACTCGAAGCCGACCCGGCGGAACAGCCCGTCGAGCGCCTTCGTCTCCGGCTCCGAGTTCGGGCCCGGCCCCCGGTAGGTCTCGCTCGACGGATCCGGCGAGGATCCTTCGTTGTCGTAGCCCCACTTGTAGGAGAAGTTCCGGTTCAGGTCGACACCGTCGCCGCTGGTGATCTGACCGTCGCCGTTGTTGTCCCGCAGGTTCTTGCGCCACAACCGGTTGCCCGGGGTGAAGGTGAAGTCGTACCCGTCCGGGTTCGACACCGGCAGGAACCACAGCTCGGTGGTGTCGACCAGCTGGGTGATCTCCGGGTCGGTGCCGTAGTTCTCCAGCACCAGGTGCATCAGCCGGCGAGTCATCTCCGGGGTGATCCACTCACGAGCGTGCTGGGCGGCGCCGTAGAGCACGGCCGGGCGCTTGCCGTCCTCGACGTTCTTGGCGTTCTTGGTCACCTTGATCGCGAGGATCGGCTTGCCCTGGGTGGTCTTGCCGATCGTCTCTACCTTGGTCAGCCTCGGGAACCGGGCCGCCGTCGAGGTGATCTCGTCGCGGATACCGCCCGGTTCGCTGTAGGACCGGTACGCCGACCAGCCCTTGGACGACTGCTCGCGCAGCGCCCGGGAGGCCTCCTTACCGCGTACCTTCTTGACCGACAGTGGCACGCCCTCGGTGGCCAACTTGGCGGCCTGTTCCTTGGTCAGCACCACCTGTACCGCGGACTTGCCGGACTTGTCGACCTCGCCGACCGCGTGGCCGACGTCGACACCACTATTTCGGAGCACGTCGAGCTGCTTGGCGTCGGCCGAGCCGACGTACACCTCAAGATTGCTGTTGCCACCGCCCGGCGCGGCCGGTGGTGCCGCGCTGACCGGTGTGGTCAGCACCATGACGCCGACCAATGTGAACACGCCGGCGATCGCCAGCCGTGTTTTGCGCATTGCGCCCCCTCGTTCGAAGGATCTCTACGCGCGAGCCTCCTGCGCCGGATCAGACGTGTCAATGATTCGATCGGTTGTTGTACCCCGGTTCCGCCGGGCACTGACCGAGCGCTCCGACAGGCACCCGTCGGCGTGGGACAGGCGTCAGCTACGGGAGTACGTCGCCGCCAGGTGCCGCAGCACGTCGCCGTCGAGTCGCCGTACCTCGATCTCGTGCAGGCCCCGCGCGTGCAGCCGGTCGTAGAACCGCAGGGCCGGTTCGTTGTCGCGCAGCACCCACCATTCGAGCCGGGCGCAGCCGCGTTGTACGGCCAGGGCGGCGAGGTGTCCGAGCAGCGCCCGCCCGAGGCCACCGCCACGGTGTTCGGGGCGGACGTAGAGGTCCTCCAGGTGTAGGCCGGGCTGCCCCAGGACGGTGCTGTACGTCGGGTAGAACAGGGCGAACCCGGCCGGTTCCCCCTTCACGACCGCCACGACCGCCTCGGCGAGCGGTGGTTCCGTACCGAAGAGGCTCTTTGTCAGGTCCTCCGGTTCGGCGGTGACCGCTCCCGGGTACCGCTCCGCCTCGGCGAGTTCCACGATGAGGCGGTGCAGCAGGTCGACGTCGGCGGGGGTGGCCGGCCGGATGAGTGGGGCTGCGGGGGTCAGGGGTTCGGGGGCATGCACATAGGCATGGTGCCTAACGCGCGATCAGTTCGTGGGATCGGACCCGGTCTTTGGGGTCGTAGACCATCGTCTCCAGCATCAGTTCGTCCGCGTCGGTCCGGCGTACCACCTCGGTGAGCTGGGCCCGGACCGTCTCCGGTGAGCCCAGCGCGTACGTCTGCCGGATCCGTTCGACCGTCCGCCGACCCTCCACCGTGTACGGATGGGCCGCTGCCGCCTCCTCGCCCGGCGGCGGCAGCACCTGACGGTTGCGGATCCGTAGCCGGCTCAGCGGGCTTGGTTCGGCCCGGGCCGAGGTCGACGACTTCGCGCTTGAGCTGATCCTCGGCTCGCTCCGGGTGAGGTTGTCCGCCGCGTCGTCAGGCGGAGACTGCCGGCGTACGGATCGAGGCGAAGGTGATCGAGGTACGGACCTTGAAGCCCATCGACTCGTACAGTCGGATCGCGTTGAGGTTGTGGCCGGCGACGTGCAGGAACGGTGTCTGGCCCCGACGGCGGATCTCGGCCGCCGACGCCCTGATCAGTCGGCTGGCCAGTCCCTGACCCCGGTGGGCCGGATCGGTGCAGACCGCGCTGATCTCCGTCATGCCGGGTACCTGGAGTCGCTCGCCCGACATCGCCACCAGGGCGCTGTCGCGTCGGATTCCCAGGTACGTCCCGAGTTCGACGGTGCGCGGGGCGAACGGTCCCGGCAAGGTACGGGCGACCAGATCGAGCATCTCCGGTACGTCGTCGGCGGTGAGCGTCACGGCCTCGGCGTCGTCGGCTGCGTCAACGGCGACATCGACGAGTTGCAACCGTTCGCCGTGCCACAGCACCTCCCACCCGATGGGGAGCGTCAGACCGACGCCCGCGACGACGACGGTCGTCCCCGGGCCGGCGAGTTCGGCCAGGTCGGCCCAAGCCCGCTCGTCGGACCAGTCCTCGACGGCCGAGAACGGTGACACGTCAGGCTGGTACCGGACGGCCCGACCGTGCGACTCGGCGAACCGGGCGTGTCGACCGGTCAGCGACTGCCATACCGCGTTATCCGGAATGTTGTATTCAGTCGGCATCAGGGTCATTGTCGTCATTTCTCCCGATGGGGGCTGGTCCTCGCCGGGGGCAAGGCTATCCGAGGGCCGTGAACTGGGCGTACGCGAATTCGGAGAGTTGGACCACACCTCGGCCATCCTGATCGCCGCGCCCGAGTCGTCCGTTCCATCCGAACTCGGGGCGCCGAGGCTGTCGACGGGGGAGGCTCAAGTCTTCATCAAGATCCGCGTCGAACGATCGGCCGGAGCGGGTTTGGATCTAGGGTTTCCTAGGTTCGTACGGGAGCAGCGCTCCACCGCACAGGGAGGACAACGATGTCCACTAAGGATGGAGCGTCGGCGGCAGGCTCGACGTCTGTGAAGCCCGACGTCGAGATCGAGCCCGACGTCGAGATCGAGGTCGAGGTCGAGCAGGCGGGACCCGAGACCTTTTCGCCTGCCGGACGAGCCCCTTCGACGCTCAGTGCCGGCAAGGGTGCGGGGCCACACCAGAATTTCGCGATCGGGGTGTCCGGCCGGACCAGGCGTCGACCCCGAGCCTGACCACCGCGTACTCGTTGCCGTCGTCCGCCTGCCTCCGTCTCACCTGTTGGTCGCGGATCAAACCGGGCCATTGCTGGGCGTAACCACTCCGCGAAGTTGGGGTTTCCACAACAGAGTGTCACTAGCGGAAGTGCTCGGATTCGTCGGCAGGCGATCTCGCCCGGGCGTGACCACAGGGCCGCTCCGGCCTCCCCGCTCAGCATCGGGGCGGCTCCTGTCGACGACGAGAGGGAGAGTGCGATGGCCAACCGCGAACGCGAACCGGAGACGACGACGGATTCGGATACACCGGCGACCGCCCCCCGCGAGCTGACGCCTGACCTGCCTTCCGAGCCCGATAACCGCCACCGGGCCCGGAACCGAGGCCGGTTCGACACACCGACGCCCCCCGAGCCGCTCGAATTCTTTTCGATCGGGGTGTCCGGTCGGATCCGCCGCAACCCGACCGCCTGATGGACGAGCTGCCGATCGGGCGCCGGGTCGCCTACTGGCGTGGGCAGCGGAAGATGTCGCAGCAGGTCTTCGCCGACCGGATCGGCCGGTCGAAGAGTTGGGTCGACAAGATCGAGCGGGGCGACCGGCGGCTGGACAAGTTCTCCCTGCTCCACCAGATCGCCGTGGTGCTCCAGATCGACGTGGCGATGCTGCTCAACCGTGACCCGGAGCGCAGGTCCAGCCCGACCGGAAGTTACGACCAGCGTGAGCTGGACGATCTCCGCCTGGCCTTGGACCGGTGCGCCCCCGCCGCCTACCTCGGCCGGGCCACCGGCTCCGGTCCACCGCTGCCCGAGCTGGCCCGGTCGGTCAACCACGCCTGGCTGACCTACCAGTACGCGCGCTACGGCGTGCTCACCCGCGCGTTGCCGGGACTGCTGCGGGACACCCAGGCGGCGGACGCGTGCCACACCGGCGACACCGGCCGGCAGGCGGCGAGCCTGCTCGGTCAGGTGCTCCAGATCGCCTCGTCGGCGCTGCGAAAGCTCGGTGACCACGAGTCGGCCCGGCTCGCCGCCGACCGGTCGATCACGGTCGCGCTGCGGGCCGAGGACGAACTCCTCGCCGGGGTGGCGACCAGCAGGATGGCGAACGCACTGCTGGCCACCGGACGGGCGCGGGCGGCCTTCGAGGCGAACATGGTGATGGCGCAGCGGCTCGCCCCGCACGACCCGAGCATCGCGGACCCGGCCCGGCTGTCCGTGTACGGGTCGACACTGTTGCAGGCGGCGATGGCGGCGGCCCGGCTCGGGGATCACGACGGCGTACGTGAGCTGCTGCGATCCGCCGAGGAGGCGGCGAACCATCTCGGTGCGGACCGCAACGAGTACTGGACCAGCTTCGGCCCGACCAACGTGGAACTGCATCGGGCGGCGGCTGCGATCGAGCTGGGGGAGGGGCGGGAGGCGGTCGACATCCACGAGAACCGGCTCCACCACCGGCGCCTTGCCGGGCTGCTACCGGAGCGCCGGGCACACCACCTGCTCGACATCGCCCGGGGGTATCTGCTGGTCGGCGAGACCGGCTGCGCCGGGGACGCGCTGGTCGAGGCCGACCGGGTGGCGCCCTGGGAGATCCGGGGACGACCGTTGGCGCACGAGCTTATGGCGGACATCCTTCGGCGTACGAAGGGCACCGCCCCGGCTCTGGTCGCGGACCTCGCGACGCAGATGGGCGCCCGGGTGTGAGGGTCGCGGGTAAGCCGAAGATACCGCCCAATTGCCGCCTACCATGTCTTCCGGGCGCGACAGTGGCCCTCACCGGGAGCACCCTGCACGACGGCAACTCGGCCATGGCGCCGACCACCGAGAGCGCGACGTGGTGTCCCACCTCTGACGCGGAACCTGCATCGGCACCGGTTAGGAGGGGGCCCTTCCTATACCGAATGCGATAACAAGGGGCCCTTCCTTACTCCGCTTACTCGTGGGCGGAGCGGGGGATGAGGAGGGCGGGGGAGGAGGTGAAGGCGGCGGGTTGGTCGCAGAGCCAGGCGAGTCGTTCGATCACCTTGGCCGGGTCGTCGAACGGGTCCAGCGCGCTCGCCTCGATCGGGTCCAGCGGCGGCACGGTCACGTGCGAGATCAGCGGGTGCAGCGGGCGGAGATCCTGCTCGCCGGTGCCGATCAGGTCCTCGTGCAGCTTCTCGCCCGGCCGTAGCCCGGTGTAGACGATCTGGTGGGTGCCGGGGGCCTGTGCGGCGAGTTGCCGGGCGATGTCGTCGATGCGTACGGGCTTGCCCATGTCGAGCACCAGCGCCTCCCCGTCCCGGCCGATCGCCGCGGCCTGGAGCACCAGTTGCACCGCCTCCTGCACGGTCATCAGATAGCGGGTCACCTCGGGGTGGGTGACGGTGATCGGCAGTCCGGCGTCGATCTGGGCCTGGAACGCGGTCACCACCGACCCCCGGCTGCTCAGTACGTTGCCGAAGCGCACGCTGAGGAAGGTGCCGTCGGTGGCGGCGGCGGTGTGCGCGGTCAGCCTCTCGGTGATCCGTTTCGAGTAACCGAGCACGCTGACCGGGTTCGCCGCCTTGTCGGTGGAGATGTTCACGAACTGGGCCACGTCCCGGCATGCGCTGAGGACGGCGAGGGTGCCCCAGACGTTGGTCTTGATCGCCTCGCCGGGGTGCCGTTGCAGCAGGGTGAGGTGTTTGAGCGCGGCGGCGTGGAAGACGATGTCCGGCTTCCGTTCCGCGACCACCCGGGCGATGCCCTCGGCGTCGCGTACGTCGGCGAGGATGAGTTCCGGGCCGTCGAGCAGGGCGCGGCCGGTCAGTGAGAGCTGGAGCGCGTGCAGGGCGGACTCGTCCCGGTCGAGCATCATCAGCTCACCGGGGTTCGCCCGCATGATCTGCCGGCAGAGTTCGGAGCCGATCGAGCCGCCGGCCCCGGTGACCAGCACCCGCCGCCCGGTCACCTCGGCGCCCCGGGTGCCGAGGTTGGCGACGGCGTGCGGACGTCCCAACAGGTCGGTGATCTTCAGATCGCGTACGTCGGCGACGCTGATCCGGTGGTCGACCAGTTCCCGCACCGGGGGGAGCACCTTGAACCCGGCACCCGCCTCCAGGGTGGCGGTGCGGACCTGTCGGATCAGCTCGGGTTCGGCGCTGGCGATGGCGAGGATCAGATTGGTCGCCCCGGTCTGGTTGATCGCCGCCGCGATCTGCGGTTGTCCACCGAGTACCGGTACGCCGTCCAGGCGTAGGTGCCGCTTCTCCGGATCGTCGTCGAGGAGGCCGACCGGCAGGTACTTGCCGCGCGGGTCGCTGACCATCGCCTTGAGCAGGGACTGTCCGGCCGAGCCGAGTCCGAACAGCAGCACCGGTAGGGCCGAGCCGGTGCTCGGTCGTAGCGAGCGGCTGCGCCGGTGCCGGTGCACCGAACGGACGGCGAGCATCAGCAGCAGCGCGATCGCCCCGCCGACCGGCGGCGTGCTGGCCGGGATGGGGTGGGTGGCCAGTGGCAGCACCGCGATCACGAGGAGCAGGGCGGTCCCCGCCGTCGCCGCGGTCAGCGCCTGTGCCTCAAGCCGGCTGCCCAGCGGATGCCGCCCCTGGTAGCGGCGGTGCACGATGGTCAACGCGGTGAAGATGGCGCTGGCGATCAGGCCGGCGACCAGCACCCGGGTGACCATCTGGCCGCTCAGCGCGAATTCGAACCGGGTCCACGCGGCGGTGAGGAAGCCGCCGATCCAGGCGGCGGTGTCGACGGCGAGCAGGGCCGCCGTACGGCGTCGGGCGCCCGGTAGCCGGTGCACGGGCTGGGCGTGCGGCGTCGCGGGGCGTGCGGCGAATGGCATGGGATGGCTCCGTGATCCGGTTTCGTCGGTGTGCCCCGGGCTCGGGGCTGGCGTGGCTGCTGTCAGGTAACCAACACTTAGTCGCTCTTATCGCTTTAGGTGGGTCGTTTCACTTAATTTGCGTGCTCAGCGCGTTTTTGCGTGACCCCCCGCTGGCGTCGTCGTTGACGACAGAGGACCTGTTCCGGGTGGTTGCGAAGGGACGGCACGGACGCGATGCATGTGGTGATCATGGCCGGTGGTAAAGGGGTCCGCCTGCGTCCGTACACCACCTCGCTGCCGAAACCGCTGGTGCCGATCGGGGACAGCTACGCGATTCTGGAGATCGTCCTGCACCAGTTGGCGAGCTGCGGTTTCAGCCACGTCACGCTCGCGATCAATCACCTGGGCGCGTTGATCCGAGCTTTTGTCGGCGACGGTTCCCGCTACGGCCTGCACGTGGACTACGTGGAGGAACGGGTTCCGCTCTCCACGGTCGGCCCGCTCTTCGGTCTGCGTGACCGGCTGCCCGAGCACTTCCTGGTGATGAACGGCGACATCCTCACCGACCTCAACTACGCCGACCTGCTGATGGCGCACTGCGAGTCGGGTGCGCCGCTCACCGTGGCGACCTTCCGTAGGAACGTCAAAATCGACTTCGGGGTGCTGGTCACCCGAGGTGAACGGGTGGTCGAGTTCACCGAGAAGCCGACTCTCGACTACGAGGTCAGCATGGGCGTCTACGGGCTCTCCAGGGCCACCATCGCGCCGTACCCGGCCGGGCTCCCGTTCGGCTTCGACCAGCTCATGATCGACCTGCTCGCACAGGGACGGCAGCCGGCCAACTACCCGTTCGACGGCTACTGGCTCGACATCGGCCGGCCCGAGGACTACGAC
Source organism: Micromonospora sp. NPDC050417 (assembly GCF_044458865.1). Classification (NCBI taxonomy): domain Bacteria; kingdom Bacillati; phylum Actinomycetota; class Actinomycetes; order Micromonosporales; family Micromonosporaceae; genus Micromonospora; species Micromonospora sp. NPDC050417. The sequence continues at coordinate 54,776 of NZ_JBITIH010000008.1, read as the reverse complement.
GAGGCGAACCGCACCTTCGACGAACTCCGGCGGACCCTGCTCCCCACCGGGGTACGGGAGGCGGTGTGAGCCGGGTGCTGCTCTTCGGCGCGTCCGGCTTCGTCGGTTCACGGGTACGTTCCGTCCTCGAACCGGACACCGAACTGGTCTGCCCACGGCGGGCCGAGTGTGACCTGCTCGACATCGGGGTCGCCGAACTGACCGAGTTGGTGCACGCGGCCCGGCCGGACGCGGTGGTCAACTGCACCGGTCAGCTCACCGGCGGTGGGTACGCGATGATCCGGGCGCACACCCTCGTCACCGCCAAACTCATCGAGGCGGTCACGGTCGGCGCGCCCGGGGCGAGGCTGATCCGGCTCGGGTCCGCCGGCGAGTACGGCCCGGTCCCGTTCGGTGCGCCGGTCGCCGAGGACGCACCGGCCGCCCCGGTCAGCGAATACGGTCTCAGCCACCTGGCCGCCACCCAACTGGTGGGGTTGGCCCACTCCAGCGGGCGGATCAGCGCCGCGGTGCTGCGGGTGTTCAACCCGATCGGCCCCGGCCTCTCCGCCGAGAACGTCCTGGGCCGGACGGCGGCGCTGCTGCTGGCGGCCCGGAACGGCGTACCCGAGATCGGGCTGGGGCCACTGGGCGCGTACCGGGACTTCGTTGACGTCCGCGACGTGGCGCTCGCGGTCCGGGCCGTTCTGCGCGCGCCCGACTCGCCCCATCTGGTCTTCAACATCTCCAGCGGTCACGCGGTCGCCACCCGGCACGCCGTACGGATGCTCGCCCGTACCGCCGGTTTCACCGGGACGATCCGTGAGCAGACCCCCGACCCGGCGGCGGCCCGGACGGCGTCCGTGCCGTGGATGTGCGGGGACAACAGCCTGGCGCTGCGGGTGCTCGGCTGGAAACCCGCGTACGACCTGCCCGATTCGATCCGAGGGATCTGGGAAGCGGCGGTCGAAGCCGACCCGGAGCGGGCGGCGCTGGCCGTCGGGGCGACCGCCTGACCGGATGAGCGCCCCGGCCCCCCTCGTTCCCGACCCATCCATACGTCCTATCAAGGAGGCCGGAGTTGTACCGGAAGATCGGAATCGTCGGACTTGGCTACGTGGGCCTGACCCTGGCCGCCGCGCTCGCGCGGAAGGGGTACGAGGTGTATGGCGTGGACAGCTCCCCGGCCGTCCGGGACGCGTTGGGCCAGGGGCGGGTGCATCTCTTCGAACCCGGCATCGCGGAGGTCTTCGCCGAGAGCGTGGGCAGGTCCGTCTTTGTCGGCACCGAACTCCCGGCCGATGTGGAGGTCGCGGTCATCGCCGTCTCCACCCCGGTGGACGACCGGACCCGGCAGCCCGACCTGACGAACCTCGCCGCCGCAGCCGAGCAGGTCGCGCAGTGGTGCGGCCCGGAGACGCTGGTGGTGGTTCGTAGCACGGTGCCGGTCGGCACCAGTCGCCGGGTGGTGCTGCCGTCGCTGGTCGCCGCATGGGGGCGGGCCCGGCTGGTGATGGCACCGGAACGGACCATCCAGGGGCAGGCGCTGCGCGAACTGGTCGAGTTGCCGCAGGTGGTCGGCGGGTTGGACGAGGAGAGCCGCCGGGCCGGGATCGGGTTCTTCGGCGGACTCGCCACCCAGGTCGTGCCGGTCTCCAGTCTGGAGGCGGCCGAGCTGGTCAAGCTCTCCAACAACTGCCACACCGATCTGATCTACTCGTTCGGCAACGAGCTGGCACTGATCGCCGAGCGGCACGGGCTGGACCCGTTGGAGGTGATCGGCGCGGCGAACCTCGACTACCCCCGGCCCGACCTGAGCCGCCCCGGTTACGTCGGCGGCGGGTGCCTCTCCAAGGACCCGTACCTCATGATCAACAGTGCCGGCGGAGAACCCGGGCCGTTCCTGGTCGGCGCCGCCCGGCGGCTCAACGAATACCTGCCCGTACACGTCGCCAACCGGGTGGTCGACCTGCTCCGCCAGACCCGTGGCGGGACCGTAGGCCGCCGGCTCGCGGTTCTCGGCTGGGCCTACAAGGGCTGGCCGCCCACCGACGACATGCGCGGCACCCCGATCGCCACCATGATGCCAACCTTCCGGGCGGCCGGACTGACCGTGACCGGGCACGACCCGATGGTCCCCGACGAGGTGATCCACCGCTACGGCGGCGAGCCGACCAGCGTCGACAAGGCGTTCAGCGACGCCGACGCGGTCCTGGTGATCAACGACCACCCGGACTACCGGGCCATCCAGCTCGACACGCTGCTCGCCGGCGGCGGCCCGAAACCAGCCCTGGTCTACGACTCGTGGCGGATCCTCGACGAAGCGACGATCATCGCCGCCGGCATCCGCTACGCCGGCCTCGGCTACCTGCCGATGCCCCGTGTCGACCAGACCACACCAGCCCAGCGACGCGCGGCGGAGGTGAACGGCTGATGCACGCGCTGATCCTCGGCGGAGCCGGCTTCGTCGGGCTGCACCTCGCCGACCGGCTGGTCGCCGACGGGCACCGGGTGACCATCGTGGACGACTTCTCCCGGGGCCGCGACGACGAGCGGATCGCCGCACTGCGCGCCCACCCCGCCGTCGACGTCCGCTCCGCCGACCTCACCAGCGCGGCGTCGTGGGCCGGGATACCCCGGGGGTACGACCAGATCTACCTGCTCGCCGCCGTTGTCGGCGTACGCAACGTCGAAGCCGATCCGGCCCGGGTGATCCGGGTCAACACGCTCACCGCCCTGCACCTGCTGGACTGGCTCATCCCAGGTGAGCGGATCTTCTTCAGTTCCACCAGCGAGGTGTACGCGGGCGGCGTCGACGCCGGCATCGTGCCCGTACCCACCGCCGAGGACGTACCGGTGATGGTGTCGGACGTGACCGCGCCCCGGTTCGCGTACGCGGTCAGCAAACTTCTCGGCGAGGCGGCCTTCGTCCACGGCGCCCGGGCCAAGGAGTGCAGTGCCGTCGTCGGCCGCTTCCACAACGTCTACGGCGCCCGGATGGGCACTGACCACGTCATCCCCGAGATGGCCCTGCGGGCACTGCGCGGCGAGGACCCGTTCCGGGTCTGGGGCGCCGACCAGTACCGCGCCTTCTGCCACGTCGACGACGCGGTCGAGGCGATGCTGCGGCTGATGGCCTGCCCCGAGGCGGCCGGCGAGATCGTGCACATCGGCGACGACAGCGCCGAGACCAACATCGCCGACCTGGCCGGACTCGTCCTCGACCTGGCCGGGGCGAAGCCGACCATCGAACGGCTGCCCGCACCGCCCGGTTCGGTCACCCGACGCTGCCCTGACCTGGGAAAACTGCGTCGGCTGACCGGATTCGAGCCGACCGTCGCGCTCGCCGACGGGGTGCGCCGCACCTTCGACTGGTATCGCGGGTGGTGGGAGCGCGCCGACTCCTCCGGGCCGCTCGACGGTGGCCAGAACGTGCCCCGACAGCCCGCGCCGCAGGGCAGCCCGACCCGCTGAACGAGAGATCGGACCAGACCGCGATGGCGACCAACCTCAAGAAGCGCCTCTTCGACACCCTGGACGAGCGGGTCGACCGGCGGGTCGTCGCCGGGCTCGGTTCGCTCTTCCTCTCCGCCCGCTCCCAGTCACGCTGCCGGGTCCGTTACGCGGAAGGCCAGTGGGTGCACCGATATCCGACCGGGATCGTCGTCAACACCACCCTCGGCGGGCTCTCCGCCCGTGCCCAGGACCAGGCGGCGCAGGACATCTTCCTCTTCGACTACCAGCCCCAACCGGGCGACACCGTCTTCGACGTCGGAGCCGGTATCGGCAGCGAGGTACGGCTCCTCTCCCGCCTGGTCGGCCCCGCCGGGCGGGTGGTGAGCATCGAGGCGCATCCGCGTACGTTCGCCTGCCTGCGGCGTACCGTCGAACTGAACCGGCTGCCGAACGTGACCACACTGGATTGTGCCGTGGTCGGCGACCCCGGTCCGGTCTACCTCTCCGACGACCAGGTCGACCACATCCGCAACGGTCTGACCACGGACGGGACCGAGGGGGTCGAGGTGCCCGGACGCACCCTCGGCGAAATCATCTGGTCGCTCGGGGTGGACCGGATCGACCTGCTCAAAATGAACATCGAGGGTGCCGAACTGCCGGTGTTGGAGAAGTCGTTCGACCTGCTCAGCTTGGTGGAGAACGTCGTCGTCTCCTGCCACGACTTCCTCTCCGAGGGCACGTACGCCGACGGCGCCGACCACCAGTGGCAACGAACCTTCGCCCCGGTCACCGACCTGCTCCGGGCCGCCGGTTACACCATCCGCACCCGCCCGGACGACCCGCGCCCCTGGGTCCGCTACTACGTGTACGCCTCCCGCCCGTAGCCCCGCTCTCCACCGCTGGCCGGATCGCGGCGCTCAACGCACGGATCTGGCGTTTGCGGAGTTGGGCGAACCGGGCCAGGTTGTCGACGAACGTCGACGGTGTCTTGCGCAGGAACGCGTGCCGGTCCAGCTCGGGGTCGGCCCAGTACCGCCCGTGCCAGGTCGCCATGCCGGTGAGCGGGTCCTCCATGTCGGTGCGGGAGATCGGGGTCTGCGGCGTGCAGAAGGTCACCTGTCGGGTGGCGACGATGTCCTCCATGAGTGCGATCGAGCGGCCCGATCCGTGGTCGGCCGAGCCGTGGTAACCGTGCGGGGCCTCGATTTCCAGGTGTGGCCGCAGGTGCCGATAGAAGCCCGGCTCGCCGGTGAGGACGTCGGCCATGCCGAGCAGTAGCCGTTGGCTCCAGTCGAGCGTGGTCTTGGCGAAGAGCGCCGTGGGTAGTCCCGCCTCCTGCCCGGCCCGGTTGTACGTCACCGTTCCCCGCCACCGGGTCGATGTGCCGCTGCTGACGTCGCGCAGCTCGTACGACTCGACCGCCGCGTCCGGGTGGGCGGGGCAGAGTACGGAGGTCAGCCACTCCTCGGTGACGTCGCTCGGCCGTACCGGTATGTCTGCCCGGGTGGTCGCCGGCCGAGGGGTGAGCAGTTCCCGGAGGACGTGTCCGCCGTACCGCGCCATCGTTCCCGCCACCATCAGCCCCGGATTACCGGTACGCGCACCACTGTCCAATGACCGGTCTCCTCGATCGTGACCCCGTTAGGTCATCGATTAGCTTCTATGCAAAGTATGCCCGATCGGACGGCTGTCGGAAATCAGGATGTCTCGTGGCCCTCGGTTTCGGCGAAACGGGGTCGTGCCCGAGCTTCGTCTGCCGCCTCTTCGAGGCGTGCGGTGGCGTCGCTGTCGAGTCCGCGTTCCGCTGCGGTCCAGGCGATCCATGCGTCGGCCACATCCGCGAGGATCTGCCCGACGTCGGGGTTCTCGATGTGGTCGGGTGAGAGGGTCGGCAGGCCGAGGACGGCTTCGATCCGGCGCGGGCCGAGATGAAGAGGGTGGCAGCCCGCCTCTTCGACGAAGCTCGTGACGAGCAGGTCCACGGCCTGACCCGTGGCGTCGTTCGCGGGGAGTCCGGACGCGGCGTCGGAGGCGAGGAAGTTCCGCTTCAGGAGCCCGATCTCCACTGTGGTGGGAAAGGGCTCGGGTGGCGCGGCGACATCGCTCAACGCGCGGGTGCGGGTGAGGGTCAGTGCGCGCATCTTCCGGTACGCCTTCGGCATCGCCCTGAGCCTGTACTGCCGGTCGTCGAGCAACTCGTCCGAGGTGGCGATGGCGTCCTCGATCAGTCGTCGTGCGTACGCCGGGTCGAGCGGTTCGTTGACGAAGTCCTCCCCGTCCTCGTGGGCGTCGGCGAGGAAGTCCCGCAGCATGTCCACGTCCTCGTTGAGGGTGATCTCCCGGATCAGACCACCGCCGAGGGTGCGGTCGATCAGGGCCAGGATCGCGTGTTCGTCGTCTCCGTCGTAGGAGAACGCGCAGAGTACGAGCGCGGTCTCGTCGAACTGGTCGTGCGCCCACCAGCAACCGTCGACCCGCACCCGACCGATCGTGGAGGACCAGGGAGGTTCGGGTTGTCCTTCTTTCGCGAGCAGGTCGGCGTTCGCCTGGGCGAGCTCGCGTTGGGTGTCGATCGTGCTCATCGCCTGGAAGGCCCGCAGCGCCGCCAGCGCCGTGGGCGTCCGTCGTGTGCCCAACTCGTGAATGACCTGGGCGTCGGCCTGCACCGCGTCGGCCAGGGGTCGGGCGAAGCCCTCAGCATTCTCGTGGGCGAGTAGCTGTGTCATTCCCTGCTCCACCGACCACGGGGAACTCTCCGCCTTGAGCGAGAAGTTCCATTCGATGAAGTTCGCGGCCGAGGTGGTGCGCTCGGCGCTTGGATCGTTGTCAGTCATTCGCTGATTGTCGCAGTCGGTCCGTCGTCGTGCGGTCCTCGGGAAGCGAAGCGGTTGGGCGTGGTTCGTTACTCGGGCGCCGCCGGCGGTGCGCTGCCCGGACCTCATGTGACGACTCCCCGCCGCTCTACAGTAGGCCGTGATTCGGTTGTTCCATTGGTCGTGGGGGTGCTCACCGCCGAGTTCGACGGTGAGCACCCCCACGCGGCTTCCAGATTCCCGACCGGCGGTCTTCCCCCGGTCGGCCCAGTGGGGTCGGGGGCGAGACGATGACCGTCGGCCGGCTGGTGGCCCGTCGATGTCCGTCCGAATCCATCGCGACCAGGGGATATCTCCACCGTCGTGCCGGGACACAACGATGATCTAGGGGGTCGGGGCGAGCATCCGCTTGTTCGGACGTCGAACGAGCAGAATCGACAACCCGGTGACGACGAGCATCAACACCAGGTGGATGACAGTGACCGTGGTGAGCGCTCGGGAGATCTCCGGGTGGCCCTGGTGACTTCCGAACGTCGCGAAGCACACCGAGCCGATGACGGCCACACCAGCCGCGCTGGCGAACTGTTGCGCGGTGGACAGACTTCCCGCCGCGGCCCCGGCCGCCAGTCGGGGAACCTCGGCGAGCACTGATCCGACGAGGGCGGGAAACGCCAGCCCGGTACCGAGGCCCAGCATGACCATCTCGGGTATCAGCGCCCAGATCCCGATCGTGTTTCCCTCGACCCGGACAACGACCCATGCCCACGTCGCTGTTCACGTTTCTCTACGAGGCGCCGGACCACACCTGGTGGTCCTCCGTTTACAAAGTACGGTGCGAACAGCTTGGAGGCGTTTCATCGGCTACTCGGGTGAACGTGTGTCGTCGCTGTCCGTGGGGGAGTGTCCGTGCTCGCGGGCGTGCGGGTGGGGGTGGTGCCCCGGTCCCGGTGCCGAGAATGTGGCAGATGTCCTAGACGTGCGTCGAGGCTGAACTGGTGCCACCCGTCAGACGTCAGTCATGCCGTGATGCGATCCCTCTCCACCAGCGAACACAACGCCGCTCTCTCCTCCGGGCTCGCCGTACTGGTCTTCCGGTGGAGCGGGAGCAGGGCTTGTCAGGAGTTTCAGCCGGAACTCGACAGGTTTGTCGCCGAGCACCCGGAATGCCCGGTCTGGACGGTCGAAGCGGTCGAGCAGAAAGACCTGGCCGAACTCCATCACCTGCGGGCGCTGCCCACCATCGTCGTCTACCGCGACGGCCTACCGACCCGGCGCTTCGCCGGGGCGATGTCGGCGGACGACCTGGCCGAGACGGTGGAGGAGGTGGCTCAGGCTGATATGGACGAGGAGTACAACGACTGGATGACCGACATGATCGATGCGTTGGAGACCGGCGAGGCCGGATCCCCGTTCGTGTCGCCTCTCCAGTCCTGAGCTTTCGCACCACCCTCTTTCAGACCCGGATCGGTGGCGAGGTCGCCTTCCGTCGACCGGGGGCGACGTTGCCGACGAGTCGCGGGCGGAGCAGGCGCCAGGAGGCGACCGAGAGTCCGGCGTACGTGAGCACGCAGGCGATTGCGGCGCCGTACCCGCCCCAGAGCGGGATCGTGATCGCGAAGAGGATCAGCGCCACGACACTGCCCGCCGCGCCGAGTAGTCCGGCGGTGGTCATCCAGCCGCCGCCGAGCAGGCCCCGGCTGGCGACCGCGAACGGGGCGAAGGCGATCTCGGCGAGCAGTAGGACCAGCAGCAGTGGGCGGGCGTCGGCGAACTCCGTACCGAAGATCGGGATGATCAGGAACCAGCCGCCGACCCCCACCAGCAGGCTCGCCGCCGCCGCCGCGAGCAGTGCCGTGCGGCGGGTCCGGACCACCCTCGCCACCCCGGCGCCGAGCGCGACCTCACGGTTGACGATCTGGCCCAGCGCGGCCGGCACCACTCGTGGGCCCTCGCTCAGCGTGGCGGCGACCGAGTAGATGCCGACCGTGGCGGCGCCGGCCACCGCGCCCAGCACGTAACGGTCGGCGCGCAGTGCCAGGGCCAGCCCCATCGTCAGGCCGAGGGCGCGGCAGCCGTGGCGGAGCAGTTCGGCGAGTTCCCGGCGACCGGGTGCGGCGAGCGGCACCAGCCCGACGACGTGCAGCCTGGCCGCCTGTAGGGCGGCGATCGCCACCATGCCGGTGCCCTGGGCGAGCAGCAACGCCCACGCCGAGCGGTCGAGTGTGGCCCCGATGAGTACGCCGACCAGGCCACCGGCGGCGACCAGCGCCGCCCAGCCGCTGCCGGCACGGAACCGGCCGGCGGCGTACCAGACGTCGGGGAACTGGGTCAGTGCCACGTACCCCGTGGTCACCACCAGGACCGCGAGCAGGAACGGAGGCTCGCTCAGTCCGGTGTCGATCAGCGGGGCGGAGAGCACGGAGAGCAGGACGGCGAGCCCACCCCCGGCGGCGACGGAGACGATCGACCACCAGGTGTACGACGCGAGCAGGCGCGCTCCGGTCGGCGTGCCGCTGACGGCGGGCAGACGAGAGCGTAGGGCGGAACCGGTGCCGAGGCCGGTGAGGAGTCCGGCGATGCTGCCGGTGGTGACGCCGAGCACCATCAATCCACGTTGATGTGGCCCGAGGAGTGTGCTGGCCAGTACCGCGCTGACCGCGTAGCTGGCCGACTGGGCGAGGCTGGACCCGGTCAGGAAGGCCACCGGAGATCGTCGGCGAGCAGCCGCGACCTGCGTGCCCGTTCCCGCGTTCTCCATGCTGTACCGCCTTGTTCGGGCAGATTATTGAATCTGACCAGAATAGCCAAATCACACCCAACGCGTGGGTTCAACTGATACAAACCCTTTGGATACTTTCGGAGTGTTTGGGTCGGAGGCAGCGCCTGTGAACCGGATCTACCTCTCGCCCCCCGACGTCGGGCGCCTGGAAGAGACGTACCTGGTCCGGGCGCTCCGCTCCGGCTGGGTCGCGCCGCTCGGCCCCGAGGTCGACGCGTTCGAGCGCGAGGTGGCCGACCGCGTGGGCGTGGCCCACGCGGTCGCGGTCAGCTCCGGAACCGCCGCGCTGCACCTCGCGCTGCTCGCCCTCGGCGCCGGCCCCGGACAGGTGGTGGTGGTGCCCACGCTGACCTTCGTCGCCACCGCCAACGCGGTCGTCTACACCGGTGCCGAACCGGTCTTCGTCGACTGTGACCCGGCCACCGGCAACATCGACGTCGCCCTCCTGGCCGACCTGCTGCACCGGCTGCGCGTCGCCGGCCAGCGGGTCGCCGCGGTGATCCCGGTGGACATGTTCGGCGCCTGCGCCGACTACGACGAGATCCTGCCGGTCTGCGCCGCCGCCCGGGTGCCGGTGCTGGCCGACGCGGCCGAGTCGCTCGGCTCGACCTACCGGGGGCGGCAGGCCGGATCGTTCGGCCGGATCGCGGCACTGTCGTTCAACGGCAACAAGATCATCACCACCTCCGGTGGCGGCATGCTCGTCTCCGACGACGCCGGGCTGATCGCCCAGAGCCGCTACCTCGCCACCCAGGCCCGGCAACCCGTGCCGCACTACGAACACCAGGACGTCGGTTACAACTACCGCCTCAGCAACCTGCTCGCCGCTCTCGGCCGGGCCCAGCTCAGCCGCCTGGACGAGATGCTCGCCCGCCGCCGGGAGCTGCGCGAACGCTACGCCAAACTCTTCGCCGCCGTGCCCGGCGTACGGCTGCTCGGTGACCCGAGGGAAGACGGACCCGGCGCCGCCGGGGTCCGGATCGCACCCGACACCGCCGGCTCCCGCGGCTCCAACTGCTGGCTCACCACGATCGTCGTCGACCCCGAACAGGCCGGCTGGCGGGCAGGGGAACTCGGCGAACACCTCGCCGCCGAAGACATCGAGACCCGACCCGTGTGGAAGCCCATGCACCTCCAGCCGATCTTCAGCCAGTCGCGGGCCGTCCTCACCGGCGCCGCGCAGCGGCTCTTCGACGAGGGACTCACCCTGCCCAGCGGCTCCGCCCTGGACGAGACCCAGACAGCCAGGGTCTTCCACACCATCGAGCAGTTCCTGGCACAGCGGTGACCGAACAGTTGGCCGTGGTCGGGGCCGACAGCGCGGCGGCGCTGATCGATCCGGAATGCCCGGACGTCTACCACACCGCAGGCTACGGCCGGGCCGCCGCCAGCACCGAACCCGGCACCTGGCAGCTCGCGTACTCGCCCCACCGGATCCTGGTGCCGTACGTGGTGCGCCGCCTCGACGACGGCACCGGGGCATCCGACGCGGTCAGCCCGTACGGCTACTCCGGAATCCACGTCGGCGGGGGCACGACACCCGCCGAACTCGCCCGGTTCTGGGACCAGGCCGTCCACCACTGGCGTGACCAGGGCATGGTCACCCTCTTTCTCCGGTTCTCCCCACTGGACCCCCACTCGGTCGACGCCGCACGCCACCTCGGCACGATCGACCTCACCCGCCGCGCCGACACCATCACCGTCCCGGTCGACCAGGGAAGCACGGCGATCTGGGCCGGGATGGAGGGCCGGTCGCGTACCGCGATCCGCAAGGCCCGCAACACCGGCCTGGAGGGAGGCATCCGGGCCGCCGGCACAGACGACGTCGCCGCCGGGTCACCCTTCCGCAAGCTGTACGAGCAGACCATGCACCGGGTCGGCAGCGCCCCCGGTTACCACTTCCCCGAGGCGTACTACCGGACGCTGGTGGACGGCCTCGGCAAGGCGCTGCTGATCGCCGAGGTACGCGACCCCGCCGGCACGGTGGTCGCCGCCGCGCTCGTCCTGCGCCACCGCGAGCGGGCCCACTACCACCTCGCCGGCTCCGACCCCCGCAGCGTCCGGGAAGGCGCCAACAACCTGCTGCTCTGGACCATCCTGGAGTGGGCCTCGGAGAACGGCTGCACGCTCGTCCACCTCGGCGGTGGAGTCCGCGCCGACGACGGGCTGTTCCAGTTCAAGCGCTCCTTCGGCGGCATCCGGACGCCGTTCTGGACCGGGGCGGTGGTGCTCGACCCCGGGCGGTACGCGGCCCTGCTCGACACCCACGCCCGCAACCTCGGCCGCACCGTCGAGGAACTCCGCGCATCCGGGTACTTCCCCGGCTACCGGCTCGGCCGGAGCTGACGCGATGACCGACCTCCAGCCGTCGCCGGTCGCCTCCCGCTGGGAGGTCGGCTCCAGCTTCCCCCTCCACCAGGCCACCGGGGCGGAGTGGGCCGGCCCACCACCACCGGCGGCGCCCCCGTACGGGGAACTCTTCGGCTCGGGCCGGCAGGCGCTGCGCGCACTGGTCGAGTTCGGCCGGCGGGAGTACGGCTGGACTGCCCTGCACCTGCCCACGTACTACTGCGACGAGGTGACCGACGCGGTCACCGACGTGCTGCCGGTCCGGCGGTACCCGGCCGGCCCGGACGGCGGGGTGCCGCCGGTCGTCGCGCCCACCGACGCGGTGGTGCTGGTCTCGTACTTCGGTGCGCCGCCGGTGGTGCCGGCACCGGCCGGCGCGACCCTGATCGTCGACGTCACCCATGATCCCCGGGCGCCCTGGTTGCCCTCGCTGCGGGCGGACTACGTCTTCGCCTCGCTGCGCAAGACGTTGCCGCTGCCCGACGGCGGGGCACTCTGGTCGGACAGCGGTCGGCCCCTGCCGTCCGCCGGCCCGCCGACCGCCCGTCACCTGGCGGTGGTCGACCGGGTGCTGGCCGCGATGTGTCTCAAGGCCGCCTACCTGGCCGGTGCCCCACTGGACAAGCAGCGTTACCTGGCCCGCTACGCGGCTGGCGAGGACCTGTTGCGGACGGCCGACGTCAGCGGCATTTCCGAGTTCTCCCGGCAGGCCCTGCACGCGCTCCCGGTCGACCGGCTCCGCCTGCGCCGGATCGAGAACGCCGCGCTGCTCGCCGCCGGTCTGGCCGGACTACCGGGGCTGACCGCCCGCGCCTGGCCCCTCGGGGTCGTGCTGGAGTTCGGCTCGCACCGGTCCCGCGAGGCGGTACGGCACGGCCTGATCGAACGCTCCGTCTACCCGGCGGTGCTCTGGCGACTCGTCGAGCCGGACGAGAACGACGACCAGGTCCGCTACTCACGTCGGATGCTCTTCCTGCACACCGACCACCGCTTTCGCGGGTCGGACATGGCCCGGGTGGCGGAGCTGGTGCGCGCACTGCACCCGCCCGGCGCCGAGGTCGTGCCGGACCCCGCCCCGCCCGGACCGGTGTCGGTCCCGAGAGGAGAAAGATGCTGACCGGCCGACTGGTCGGCCTGCGCCCGATGCAGGCCGACGATCTCGACTTCTTCGCGGACCTGGCCAACGCGCCGCAGGTCCGCAGCCACGTGGTGGGCTGGGACTGGCCGGTGGCGCGGGACGCGCAGCGGGACTGGTTCGCCAGCGCCTCCCGCGACCCACACAACCGCCGGCTTACCGTGGTCGACCGGGTCAGCGGAGAACCGGTGGGCATGACCGGGCTGTGGGAGATCGACTGGCACAACCAGTCCGCCCTCACCGCGGTCAAGCTCATGCCCGGCGCCACGCCCAAGGGCGCCGGCACCGACTCGATCATGCTGACCATGGCCTGGAGCTTCTACGAGGTGGGGCTCCGTCGCCTGCACAGCACCGTGCTCGACTTCAACGCGGCCAGCCTCGGTGCCTACGTACGCCGCTGTGGTTGGCAGATCGAGGGCCGAGACCGGGAAGCGGTCTTCCGCCGGGGCACCTGGCACGACCTGATCCGGGTCGCGATTCTGCGCCCGGAGTTCGATGCCGGACCGGACGCCGCCGAGTACGTCGAACGGGTCTGCGGCGCCGTCCCCGCACCAGCGATGCCGCCGAGCCAGGACCACCCGGCCCGGCACCTCGACCCCGCGCGGGCCTGACCGGCAACCGACCGGGGCGGCCCCCGTCCTGGTCCCGGCAAGACACGCCCGGTCCCAGTAGGAGAGGACAGACAGTGGCAGGACTGCGCATAGCCATCCTGTTCAAGCACCGGCAGAGCGGGCGGTGGATGCTTCCGCAGGTCGAAGAACTCCGCCGCCGGGGACACCAGGTGATGGTGGTGCTGCCGCCGGGTCCGGGGCCGCTGCCGACGGAGCTGACCCGGCGCGGCTTCGAGGTGGTCGAGTCGCCGTTCGACTTCCGCTTCCGGCCGAACCTCGCCACCCTGCGCGGTCTCTGGCGCCTCCGCCGGCTCCTGCGCGACCTGCGCCTGGACATCCTGAAATACCACCTGTACGCCTCCGCCCTCGCCGCTCGGTTCAGCTCGGTGGGCCTGCGGCTCGGCCGGGTGCACGTGGTCGTCGGACCGCTCTTCCTTGAGTCTCGGCTCATCCGTACCGTCGAACGTTGGCTCTGGCGCGCCGACGACGTGGTCATCTGCGGCACCGAATACACCTCCCGCCAGTACGGCGCGCTCGGGGCACCGCCGCAACGCCGCCCGGCAACCACGCCCGGGATCGACACCGGACACTTCAGCCGGCGCCGTTACGTCGCGCAGCAGCGGCATGTGGCGAAGCGGCGTACCGGGGCGGAACGCGACCACGCGGCCGAGTCCGGGTCGGACGGGCCGACGGCGGAGGAACTGCGGGCCAAGATCCGGGCCGAGCTGGGAGTCGCCCAGGACGCCTTCATCGTGATCATGGTTGCCTACGTGTACGCGCCGAAGCGGCTGACGTACAACGGGCGGGGGATCAAGGGACACGACCTGCTGCTCCCCGCGTGGCAGTCCTTCCACGCCCGGCACCCCAACTCCCACCTGCTACTGATCGGCGGCGGCTTCTCCCCGGCCGGCGAGACACACCGGCGGGACCTCGTCCACCGCTTCGGTGTCGACACCGACCCGAGCGTGACCTGGCTGGAGTCGGTGACCGAGGTGCGCCCCTACTACAACGCGGCCGACCTGAGCGTCAGCCCGTCGCTGTCGGAGGGGCACGGCGCCCCGGTCGAGGCCGGCTCGATGGGGCTGCCGAGCATCGTCAGCGACGCCGGTGGGCTGCCCGAGGTGGTCGACGAGGCCAGCGGCTGGGTCGTACCGGCCGGTGAGGTGGCGCCCCTGGAAGCCGCGCTGGTCGCCGCCTACCGCGACTACGAGGCGGGTGAGCTGACCCGGCGCGGCGACGCCGCCCGCGAACGGATGGTCACGTTCTTCGACCACGGGCCGGCGGCCGAGCGGATCGCGGACATCGTGGAGCGGACCGCGGCCGGGGTGCGTACGCGATGAGGGTCGTGGTGACCACCGAGACCCGGTTCTCCCGTGCCCCGGACGGCTCGGTCTGGACCCAGGACGGCCCGGCGTACCCGTTCTTCAGCCGCTACCTCGCCGCCTTCGACACGGTCCGGGTGGTGGCCCGGCTCCGGCACGTCGACACGCCCGCCGGCAACGCCCACCGGGTCGACGGCCCCGGAGTCGAACTCTGGCCGTTGCCGCACTACGTCGGCCCCCGGCAGTACCTCGCGAGCTGGCGCTCCATCCGTCAGGCGGTACGCGCGGCGGCACAACCCACCGACGCGGTCATCCTGCGCGTCCCGTCACCGACCGGCGCGATGCTGGCCGGATGGCGGGAGCGGCAACGGCTGCCGTACGCGGTCGAGGTCGTCGGCGACCCGTACGACGTCTTCGCCCCCGGTGTGGTCGAGCACCCGTTGCGTCCGTTCCTGCGCCAGTGGGGAACCACCCGGCTGCGTCACCTGTGCCGCTCCGCCGGTGCGGTCGCGTACGTCACCGAACGCCACCTCCAGTCCCGTTACCCGAGCCGGCCGGACGCGCTCAGCGTCGCCTACTCCAGCGTGGACCTACCGGCGGAGGCGTTCGTCCCCGCGCCCCGACGGATCGACCAGGCGCCCCGGCCCGGCACACTGGTCTCGGTCGGTTCGCTGGACCAGCTCTACAAGGGCATCGACACCCTGATCGAGGCGCTGGCCCGGATCGCCGCCGACGGCGAGGCACCCCGGCTGGTGCACCTCGGCGACGGGCGTTTCCGACCACAGTTGGAACGGCTCGTGGTCGAGGCGGGACTCGCCGACCGGGTCACCTTCGTCGGCACGGTTCCCGCCGGCCCGGCCGTACGCCAACACCTCGACGCCGCGGACCTGGTGGTGGTGCCGTCGCGTACCGAAGGGCTGCCCCGGGTGCTGATCGAGGCAATGGCGCGCGGCCTGCCCGCGCTCGGCTCGAACGTCGGTGGTATCCCGGAACTGCTCCCGATGCAGGACATGGTGCGGCCGAACGACCCGTTCGCGCTCGCCGCCGCGATCCGGCGTTTCCTCGCCGACCCGGCCCGGCTCACCGCCGCCTCGGCCCGCAACCTCGCCCGGGCGCACGACTACTCGGTCGCCTCGCTGCGTCCGCGCCGCGACGACTTCTACCGTACGGTGCGGGATGCCGCCGCACGCCGTGTACCAGCAGGGAGGCGCGTGTGACGAGTTCGTCGACCCGACAGGGCGATGCCCGAGGCGACACTGGCGGATCGATCGCCAGCCAGCGCGCCCGCCCAGCGGCGGAGCAGGTCGTCCGGGTGGTGCACGTGATCGGCTGGTTGGACCGGGGCGGAGCCGAGACGGTCTCGCTCGACGTGTGCCGCTCCGTCCCGTCGACGGAGGTCGAACAGATCTTCGTCACCCTCAACGGGCGGGAGGGAACCCTGGCCGGGGAGTTCCGTCAGACCGGCGCCCGGGTGGAGCAGTGTCCGGTCAGTCCCCTGCGTACGTTCGGTCCCCGGCTCTGGCGCCGGCTGCGTGAACTCCGCCCGGACGTGGTCGTCTCGCACGTCAGCCTGACCAGCGCGGTGATCCTGCTGGTGGCCCGGCTCGCCGGGGTGCCGGTGCGGATCGCCCGGATGTGGAGCGAGGGCGACGGCCGCCCCGACACCCGGCGCCGTCGACTGCGCCGGTCGGTGCTGCGCTGGCTGCTGCGCCGGGTCGCCACCAACGTGGTCGGGGTGACCGCTGCGGCGCTACGGCTCGCCGGTCCGACCCCCGGAGACGCCCGCTACCAGGTGCTCTACAACAGTGTGAACCCGAGCCGGGTGGGCGGTTGGGAGCGGGCCGAGGCCCGGTCACGCTGGCAGTTGCCGACCGACGTGCCGGTGCTGGCGTACCTCGGGCGTTCGTCACCGGAGAAGAACCGTCCGTACCTGGTGCAGGTGCACCGTGCCGTCCGCTCCCGGTGGCCCGACGCGCGCCTGTTCGTGGTCGGCCCCGGCGGTGCCGACGACCTGGTGGGAGCACATCCGGAGATCGTCGACGACCCCATGGTCGTGCTCGCCGGCGAGACCGACGAGATCGCCTCTGTGCTGGCCGCGACCGACGTGCTGCTGCTTCCCTCCCGCCGGGAAGGGCTGCCGGGGGTGGTGTTGGAGGCACTGGCCGCCGGGGTTCCGGTCGTCGCGACCGACCTGCCCTGTCTGCGTGAGGTCGAACCCCAGGTACGCGGGCTCGCCCTGTTGTCGCTCGCCGACGGGCCACACCGATGGGCCGAGGCGGTGGTGGCGCAGATCCAGCTCGGTCCCGTCGCGCGCAACGAGATCCGGGACAGCCTGCACCGATCGCCGTTCCTGCTACAGAGCGCGGTCGCACGCTGGCGGGAACTCTGGACGGTGGGTGGGCGATGAGGGCGGAGCAGCCGAGTGCTGCCAGCCCGACGATCGACCCTGTGGATCACGCTGATCCCGTCGAGGCGGTCGGACCTGTCGACCCGGCTGACCCGACCGGGTCGGTCGAGGCGGTCGGACCGGTCGACGCGGTCGAAACCGACGGGGCTGACGGGGCTGTCGCGGCGGGTACGGTGTCCTCACCCCGCCCGGTTGGTGCCGGCCGCCGCAACCGCCTCTCCGGGCGACGGCGGGCGGGCCGAGCCGAGGCGGACACCCTGGGCTGGGCGCTGGCCGCCGCGCCCGTCTCGGCGGTCAGCCTGGTGCTGGTCGCCCTCGACGCCCGGCTCCAGCACTGGTTCGTCCTGCCGGTGACCGTCTGCGGGGTCCTGATCGCCCTCGACGTGGTCTCCTGGCTCCGACGGCGGATCGACCTCTTCGACCCGCAGGCCCTGCTTGGCGTGCTCGGACTGCACTTCTTCTACCTGGCCCCGATTCTGCACGTGACGCTGGACCACTGGGGACTGTTCGTCAGTCCACCGACCGACTGGCGTGACGCGCTCGGCGCGATGGCGATCGTGAACATGGTCGGCCTGCTGGTCTACCGGTGGCTGCTGTCGTTCCCCGTACGCGGTCGGCACAGCGCGTGGTCCGGGGAGCTGAACGTTTCCCGGTTCTACCTGGTCGGCGGACTCGCCGTGGGCGCCGGGGTGCTGGCCTTCGGGGTCGAGATCGTGATGTTCGGCGGGTTGAGCGGCTTCCTCGCGGTGATGACCCAGGACCGCGAGGCGCTCAGCGGCATGGGCTGGTTGCTCATGCTCGCCGAGTCGTTCCCGTTGATCGCCTTCGCACTGGTGCTGGTCCGGTGGCGGGAGGCACTGGCCCGGCGACGCTTCCTGGTGGTGTGGCTGCTGATCTCCCTGGCGCTGGTCCAGTTCCTGGTCGGCGGGCTCCGGGGCAGCCGGAGCAACACCGTCTGGCCGATGCTGCTCGCGCTGATCCTGGTCCACCTGCTCGTCTTCACCATCTCCCGCAAGGCCCTGCTGCTCTGCGCCCTGATCTTCGTCCTCTTCATGTACCTCTACGGCCTCTACAAGAGCGCCGGGATCGAGGTGGTCGACGTCGCACGCGGTGACCGCAGCATCGAGGAACTCTCCTCGGAAACGGGGCGGGACCTGCCGAAAGTGTTGCTCAACGACCTCGCTCGGGCCGACATGCAGGCCGTGCTGCTGGAACGCAAACGGCAGGGCGAGGGAGACCTGGGGTACGGCGTCACGTACCTCGGCGCGGTCACCCTGCTGGTGCCGGGCTGGCTGCTGCCCGAGCGTCCGACCACCAAGCTCGTCATCGGCACCGAGGTGCTGCTCGGGCCGGGCAGCTACGACCGGGACCGAGGACAGTGGGCCACCCGGATCTACGGCATCGCGGGCGAGGCGATGCTCAACTTCGGTGTGGCCGGCGCGGTGCTTTCCTTCGTTCCGCTCGCGCTGCTCGTGCGCTGGTCGCGGCGGTTCTACCGACGGGCCCGGGACCAGCCTGACCTGGTGCCCAAACTGCTTGCCCCGGCGCTCGGGGTCGCCACCGTGTTGGTGCTCAGCAGCGACCTGGACAACATCGTCGTCTTCCTGCTCGGCCGGTTCGTCCCGCTCGCCGTGGTGGTGCTGTTGGCGTTCTCCGGTCCGCGGCGGAAGGTCGGCCTCCGGCCCAGGGGAGGCGGGCCCGCGCACGCCCGTACCGACCTGGCCGCGCTTCCACATTCTGATCTTTCGTCGGCGGTTTCCACCGCTGACCGACCCCGGTGGCGCCAGCCGGCTCAGCGCAGCGCGGGCGCCCGCCGGTGGCGGGGCCCCTTCCGGACCGGGGTGACCCTCGGCCGGGAAACCCTCCGGTAACGCGTGAGCAGGGTTCCGGAGAGGTGCAGTCCGCCGTAGAGCACGGCGCCGTACACCAGCGTCTTCACCAGGGCGAAGCTCTCGCCCCGGAAGTTGTACATCCAGGTGATGGTGAAGAGCATGCTCGCGTAGAGGTAGAAGCCGCCGTGGTCCGCCCGGCGGGCGAGGAGCCTCTGCATGAGGGTGAGGGCAGCGAAGACCAGCGGGATGCCGGCCATGCCGAAGTTGAGGTACGCCTCCGCGGTCAGCGAGAAGCCGTAGCCGCCGGGGGAGCCGGGGGCGTAGAGGTCGACGAGCCACTGCGCCAGCGCGTACTGCTGCCCGACGGGCAGGACACCGAGCAGGGCGTCCCAGTACGTTTCGCCGTACCGGTACGGCATCTGGACGGGCACCAGGTTCATCACGTACGTGTCCGGGAAGGTGACCGTTCCCTCGTTCAGGAGTCGGGTGGTGCCCGCCCCGACCCCGGGGCTGCGGATGCTGGCCAGATAGGTGGCGACGAGGATGCCGGTGCCACCGATCAGCGCCAGCCGCAGCGACATGGCCCGCCGCCGGAAGATCTGTACGTGCAGCAGGACGGCGAAGAGCGCGAAGAGGAAGTCGCGCTCGTTGGTGACCAGGCAGTAGACGACGTAACAGGCGATGTTCGTCGCGTACGCGATGGTGCCGAACCGGGTGGACCGGGCGGCGAAGTAGAGCGAACAGGCCATGGTCTGTAGCAGCAGATAGTCGTAGTGCCAGGGCCCGGCGAGGGTGATCCGGTCGAGTTTGTTGCCGGTGAGCATCGCCGGCCCGTGCCACGCCAGGATCGTCAACGCGTAACCCGCCAGGCCCAGCAGCAGGGGCGCCAGCAGGGGGAGGGGGTGTGCGGAGCCGTCGAGTCGGGTCCGGTCCAGCGCCCCCCGGCGGACCGGGAGGAGCACACCCACCAGGAGCATGCTGAGCAGCCCCAGCAGCAGGCCGAACGAGGCGGCGGCGATCCGGTCGGTCACGATCCCGTAGTAGATGTCCCGGCCGAGGGCGAAGTTGACCGCCGGACCGAGGCCGAAGAAGGCGAAGTAGCCGGCCAGGTACGGCAGCACGTCCCGGCGCCCGGACCGTAGCAGCATCAGGATGGGCACCGCGATCGCACCGGCGACACTGATCCAGATCACGGTGGTGTTGTTCAGGTCCACGACCGTCCCCTCAGGGCTCGGCGCAGCATGAGCGCCTTGAGTGTGCCGTCTCCGGCAACCGTCAGCACGACGGTCCAGGCGGCTCCGTCGAGTCCGTAGCGGGGGATGAGCAGGGCACCGGCGAGCGCGGTGAGCAGCAGGGTGGCGACGCTCGCGGTG
The DNA here is from genome assembly GCF_044458865.1 of Micromonospora sp. NPDC050417. Taxonomy (NCBI): domain Bacteria; kingdom Bacillati; phylum Actinomycetota; class Actinomycetes; order Micromonosporales; family Micromonosporaceae; genus Micromonospora; species Micromonospora sp. NPDC050417. The sequence continues at coordinate 34,720 of NZ_JBITIH010000008.1, read as the reverse complement.
AACTGGTTGCCGAACCGGTGCAGTGCGGAGAGGGCGGTGCCGACGATGAAGACCGCTCCGCTGAGCGCGGCGACGACGGTGAGCAGGGTCAGCACCGAGGCGTGCCGGGCGTAGGGTGCCCCGTACACCAGGTGGAGGGCGGGCCGTCCGCCGATCGCGGCGGCGCCGACGGCGAGCGCGCCGAGCAGGAGCGTGACCAGGACGAGTCGGTTGATCAGCCGGGTGAGGGCGGCGACCTGGTTGCTCGCGTAGAGCTGGGACATCCGGGGCAGCATGGTCTGGGCGACCGCCGCGAAGACGGCGTTGGCGGCGAGGACGACGTACCCGATGGCGGCGAAGATGCCGAGCGCGGCCGTACCCAGTTGGTGCCCGACGAGGTAGCGGGGCAGGTTGACGGTGAACGAGGCGAGTCCGGAGGCGACACCGAGCGGAAGCGCGAGCGTCGCCAGTGCGATCAGGCGTCTGCTCGTCGTCGACCAGCTCACGGGGTCGGGGCGCAGCGACCGGGTGGTGACCACGCAGTAGACGACCGCGCCGAGGGCGGAGCCCGCGACCGAACCCACCACCGCCCACGCCACGCTTCCGGTCAGCATGAGCAGGATGCTGACCGCGAGTACGGTGGCGACCCCGTTCACGATCATCGACAGGCTGATGCTCTTCATCCGGCCGTGTCGTTGGAAGAGTCCGAGGTAGATGTCGCCGATGCCGTCCAGCGCCTTGGCGACGCCGACGAGTAGCACGACGACGGCACCGGACGGGCCGACGAGGGCGGCGACGACGGCGACCACCACCGTGGCGACGGTCATGCCGAGCAGGCGCAGCCGTAGGTAGTCGTCGAAGCTGAAGCGCGAATCCGCGTCGGTCACCTGGACGGTTCGCAGGGCGAGTCCGGCGACGAGCGTGACCGGTGCCGCCACGGCGAGCCCGAGGGCGTACTGACCGACCATGGCTGGGTTTCCGTAGCGGGCGAGCACCACGATGACCAGCCACTGTGCCAGGGCGGCGACGAGGATGCCGAGCAGGCTCCAGGTGATCTGGCCGAGGACTCCGCCGGTCCGGCGGGTGGCGGGGCTCCCGGTCGGTGCCGGGATGCCGGTGGGGGGCGCGGCTGTCGCCGCGTGACCGGGGAGGGTCATCCGGCTCGGACGCCGGTGGCCCAGATGGTCGCCGGCCAGGGCCAGCCTTCGGGCAGCAGCAGGTCGCTGCAGACGTTCCAGGTTCGGGCGGCCAGCCGGTACGAGGTGCCGGAGAGGTCGCGTCGGACCCGCGAGTTCGGCATCGTCGGCCCGCCGCTCACGCCGGTGCGGATGTCGACCAGCCCGGCCGTGGTGCACGCCGCGCGTAACGACTCCTCCGACATGACCCTCAGGTTGTGGGTGGCGAGTGTGTCCGGACTGAATCGCCGCAGGAGCGCGACCAGCGCCGGGTGGGAGTAGTTCGGGACGGTCACCGCGACGACGCCGCCGGGTCGGAGGAACCGCCGGTGGTGCGCGACGATCTCGGCCGGGTCGTCGAAGTGTTCCACCAGTCCGAACGAGACGACAAGGTCGACCGGGGGTAGCTCGGCCGTACGGACGTCGCCCAGGTGCAGGGTGGCGGGGATGCCGCCGGCCGCCAGTAGTCGTCGGGCGGTCTTCAGGCCCTCGGGTGCGAAGTCGATCCCGTGGTAGGTGTGGGTGGGTCGGAGTTGGTGCAGCAGCATCAGCATGCTTCCGGGAGCGCAGCCGAGTTCGAGTACGTCGACCGGCTGGCCGGGGCCGCGGCCGGTGCTGTCGAGCAGGTCGGACAGCAGTTGGTGCCAGGTCCGGGTCGTCCTCAGTCGTTGCTTGACCTGGCCGGTAATCCGGCCGGGCTGGGGCTGGGTCCACAACTGGTCCCACGATTCGGTGGAGGTCAACTCCGTGGATTTGGTCATCGCCGTCTCCTGATCCCGGCGGTAGACCCGGCCCGGATATCTCGGATCCACTTTGGTCGGCCGGTTCGGTTCGTGCCGACTCCCGTGCCCGTGGTGGTACGTCACGGGTACGGGAGTGGACGGGGAGAAACCGGACGGCGATCCTCGCCCCGGGTGGGACGCTGTTCGACCGAACATCGACAAAGCGGACTCAACTCGCGAAAAGCACTTTACCAAGCGGCCGAGTCGCAAAAAGTCGTTTGCTTTATTCAACCGGAGAAGCGGGCAGGACGATGCTGAAGGTCGTACCGACGCCGAGTTCGCTGGCAACGGTGATGGTGCCGCCGTGGTCCGTGACGATCTGCCGGGTGATGGCGAGACCGAGTCCACTACCGCCGGTGCCACGTCCCCGGGCCGAGTCCGCCCGCCAGAACCGGTCGAAGACGTGCGGAAGCGCGTCCGGAGCGATCCCGGAGCCGTCGTCGGAGACACGGACCAACGCGTCGGCTCCGGCCCGGGACGCGTACAGCGTGAGGTTGCCGCCAGCGGCGGTGGCCCGCAGCGCGTTGGTGATCAGGTTTCCGACCACCTGGCGCAACCGGTCCGGGTCCGCGTGCACGACCACCGGTTCGGCGACCACCCGGAGCCTGACCCGGGCCGATTCGGCCAGCGCCCGATGGGCGGTCTGACAGGTCTCCAGCAACTCGGCCAGGTCGACCGGGACCCGGTGGTACGCCAACGTCCCCGCCTCGGCCAGAGCCAGTTCCTGCAGGTCGTCGACGATCCGTTGCTGGAGCACCGCCTCCTCGTGCAGGGAGGCGAACAACTCCGGGTCCGGTTTGATCACTCCGTCCTTCAGCGCCTCCAGATAGCCGCGCAGATTCGCCAACGGGCTGCGCAACTCGTGGGCTACGTCGGCCACCAGCCGGCGCTGCCGCTCCTCGCCACGTTGCAGCGAATCGGCCATCTGGTTGAACGAGCGCCCCAGTTTGGCCAACTCGTCGCGGCCCTTGACCGGAACTCGCCCGGAGAGGTCGCCCCGGCCGAGCCGCTGTGCGGCGTCGGTGAGTCGGCCGATCGGTCGGATCACCCGGTGACTCAGCAGTGCCGTACAGAGGACCGCGATTCCCGCCACCCCGGCGACCCCGGCGAGCACCGGGCCGGTGGTCAGTGCCGCCCCCGGATCGCTCTGCGCGCCGAGATAGAGCCGCACCGGCTGCGGTGCCACATCGTTGATCTGGAGGTTGAACACCTGGGTCAGGCAGGCGATCGTCGCGTCCGGGACCGAGGCCGCGGTGGTGGTCGGCGAGACGCCGTTGCGGAGCCGAGGATCGGCGAAGCCAAGGCCGGGTTGGCTGACCGGGCCCCGCCCGGGTAGGACCGGCAGCGCCGGAGCGCCGTCCGGATTGTCGGCACCATCCGACTTGACGCAGCGCGTGGTCCGGTCGACGTCCGTGCTGAGGTTCCGCCCCGCCTCGGCGGTGCCGACCCGACAGGCGTCGACGCTGTCCCAGTCGGCGCTCTCGATGTCCGGCCCGGGTTCGAAGCTCGGCACCCCGAGCGCGCCGCCGGTACTGACCACGTCCAGGCCCCGGCGGGTCAGACAGGCGGCGAGCAGCACACCCGATCGGTAGTTTTCGATCGCCTTGACGGTGATTCCCGCCGGGTCGGTCTCCGTGCCCGCCAGGGATAGCGTCGGCCTCGGGTTGACCACCGCGGTCAGCGGGCCGAGCGGCCGGAAGGCACGATCCGGGTTTGTCTCGGTGTCGGTATCCACCAGCACCCCGAGGTCGCTCTCCAGGTGGATCCGTTGACCGGTGTCCTGGTGCAGCCGCCGGACAAGGCCGGCGACGCCTTCCCAGGTGCCCTGCCGGCTGCCGTACGCCTTCAGTTCGGAACTGATCATGTCGACCTGTTCCTGGCTGGCGCTGGCCGAGGCGGTGAGCTGCTCCCGGGCCTGGCGCAGTGTCAGCCAGGCGGTCGCGCAGGTCGCGCTGAGCGCGACGAACATGACCAGGCCGAGCACCCGGAACCGGAAGCTCACGGCGAACTGGTCGCCGGGACCGTCGGCGCCGGGGCGGCACCCAGGTCGGCCAGGCGGTAGCCGCGACCGAAGACGGTCTGCACGTACCGGGGGTCGGCCGCGTCGGGCTCGATCTTGCGGCGCAGGTTCATCACGTGTACGTCGACCGTGCGTTCCAGCACGTAGTGGTCGAAACCGAAGGCCCGGTCAATGATCTGTGCGCGGGTGAACGCCCGCCCCGGTTCGCTGGCCAGCACCTCCAGGATGCCGAATTCCTTCGCGGTGAGCGTGATCGGCCGACCGGCGATCCGCACCTCGAACCGGCCCGCGTCGATCTCCAGTTCGCCGACGGTGAGCACCGCCTGGTTGCCCGCGCTCACCACACCCGCCCGGCGCAGCAGGGCCCGGACCCGGGCGGCCAGCTCCCGTGGGCTGTACGGCTTGGTCAGGTAGTCGTCGGCTCCGAGGTCGAGCCCGAGCAGGATGTCGTCCTCGGTGGTACGGGCGGTGAGCAGCAGGATCGGCAGGTCCGATTCCGCCCGCAGGACCCGACACACGTCGAGACCGTCGACGATCGGCATCATCACGTCGAGCACCACCAGATCGGGCCGGCGGGCGCGGACCTGGTCCAACGCGGCCCGGCCGTCGCCGACCAGCAGGACGCTGTGTCCCTCCCGTTCGAGGTAGATCCGAACCAGATTCGCCTGCTTACGGTCATCCTCGGCAACCAGGATCCTCGCGCCCATGACTCCTCATCCGTGGAACGGGTAGCGGCCGGACGGATTCAACCCGTCGCCGGTGAAGGAGTCGTTAAGGCCACATACGGAAGCTGTATGGCGCCGGTCGTCCGGTTCGGCGTACCGCAAGGCAACGCCTTCTTCGTCGATCCTTCACACCCGGCTCCCTACCGTATCCCCATGTTGGTAGGAGAGCCACAGAGCGCCGTTGCAGTCCGTCTGAGCCGTGATGAGCTGCGATGGCGCGCGGCCCGACGCCGGATGCGGGAGACGCTGGCGCTGCGCCGGGCCGAGGCGGCGGCCGGACGGGCCGCCGAGACGGCCACGCCCGGCGATCAGATGTGACGGAACGCTCACCCCTGGTGAGGGGTGGTTGCCCGGTCAACTCCAGCGCGGACCCGCGGCGAGCCGGCGGTCGAGCAGGTGGGCCAGGGGCATCGACTCGCCGTCCCGCCCACCCTCGCCGACCACCAGCCGAGGCTCCTGCGGTGTGACGGTGACGCCGGTCAACCGTCCGCGCCAGCTCGCCGGCACGGTGAGCAGATAGAAGTCACCGGAGGTGCTGACCGCCCGGGTGCGGTTGACGTCGACGTACCAGCCGACCAGGCCGGTCCGGTAGCGGGCGCCACCGGGGGCGAGCGCACTCAGCGGGGAGGGCGGCAGCTCACGCCGCTCGGCCTCGCGGACGAAAGCGGCGACCAGCTCCCGTGCCTGCCCGGTCTCCCGGGCCCGGCGCTGACGGTCCGCCTCGGCGCGTACCTCGACCGCGCGGCGGTGCTCCTCCCGCCAGGCGGCCTGCCCGTCGTCGACCATCAGCAGACCGTACGTCAGCGGCCCGCGCCGTGCCTCCCCGCCGCGACCGGTGGCGGTCGCGGCGGGGAGGACCCGGTGTGAACGGGTCAGCGGCCGGAGCCGCCGATGCCCTTGTCGAGTCCGGCGCGACGCAGGGCGTCGGCCATCGCACCGCTCGGCGCGGAGTTGCCGCCCCCGCCGCCACCGCTGCGACCCTGCCGGGACTGGCCACCGCCGCCCCGGGAACCACCCCGGTCGGCACCGCCTCGGTCCCGGCGCTCGCCCGTCGGGCGCTCCCGGCGGTCGCCACCGCCGGTACGCGGCGCACCGGCGCTGGCCTCGTCCTCCAGCCGCAGGGTGAGCGAGATCCGCTTACGCGGTACGTCCACGTCCAGCACCTTCACCCGGACCACGTCGCCCGACTTCACCACGTCCCGGGGGTCCTTGACGAAGGTGTTCGACATCGCCGAGACGTGCACCAGACCGTCCTGGTGCACCCCGATGTCGACGAAGGCACCGAAGGCGGCGACGTTGGTGACCACGCCCTCCAGCAACATGCCGGGTGTCAGGTCGCCGATCTTCTCGACGCCCTCGGCGAAGGTGGCGGTACGGAAGGCGGGGCGCGGGTCACGCCCCGGCTTCTCCAACTCCCCGATGATGTCGGTGACGGTCGGCAGACCGAACGTGTCATCGACGAAGTCGGTCGGCTTCAACGCGCGCAGCAGCGCGCTCTTGCCGATCAGGGAGCCGATGTCCCCGCCGGTACTGGCGAGGATGCGCCGGACCACCGGGTACGACTCCGGGTGGACCGCGGAGGCGTCCAGCGGGTCGTCGCCGTCGGGGATCCGGAGGAACCCGGCGCACTGTTCGAACGCCTTCGGCCCGAGCCGGGGGACCTCCTTCAGCGCCCGGCGGCTCCGGAACGGGCCGTGCGTGTCCCGGTGCAGCACGATGTTCTCGGCGAGCCCGGCGCCGATCCCCGAGACCCGGGTGAGCAACGGGGCCGAGGCGGTGTTCACGTCCACCCCGACACCGTTCACGCAGTCCTCGACCACCGCGTCCAGCGAACGGGAGAGCTTCACGTCGGAGAGGTCGTGCTGGTACTGGCCGACGCCGATCGAGCGCGGCTCGATCTTCACCAACTCGGCCAGCGGGTCCTGGAGCCGGCGGGCGATGGAGACCGCACCGCGCAGCGACACGTCCAGGCCGGGCAGTTCCTGCGACGCGTACGCCGAGGCGGAGTAGACCGAGGCACCGGCCTCGGAGACCATCACCTTGGTCAGGTTCAGCCCCGGGTGCAGCTTGATCAGGTCAGCGGCGAGCTTGTCGGTCTCCCGGGAGGCGGTGCCGTTGCCGATCGCGATCAGGTCCACCGAGTGGGCCTTGGCCAGACGGGCGAGGGTGTCGACGGACTGGTCCCACTGGCGGCGCGGCTCGTGCGGGTAGATCGTGTCGGTGGCGAGGACCTTGCCGGTCGCGTCGACCACGGCGACCTTCACGCCCGTACGCACACCCGGATCGAGGCCCATCGTGGTCCGGCTGCCGGCCGGGGCGGCGAGCAGCAGGTCACGCAGGTTGGTCGCGAAGACGCGTACGGACTCGTCCTCGGCCGCCTGCCAGAGCCGCATCCGCAGGTCCGCGCCGAGGTGGATCAGGACCCGGGTACGCCACGCCCAGCGCACCGTGTCGGTCAACCACCGGTCCGCCGGCCGGCCCCGGTCGGTGATCCCGAACCGGGCACCGATCTCCAACTCGTACCGGGTCGGGCCGACCGGGGCGGTGTCGTCCTGCGGAACCTCCTCGGGCTCCATGCTCAGGTCGAGCACGCCCTCCTTCTCACCCCGGAACATCGCCAGCACCCGGTGCGAGGCGATCCGGGTGTACGGCTCGGTGAAGTCGAAGTAGTCGGAGAACTTGGCCCCGGCGTCCTGCTGACCGTCGCGTACCTTCGCGGCCAGCCGCCCCCGCGACCACATCTGCTCACGCAGCGACCCGATCAGGTCGGCGTCCTCGGCGAACCGTTCGACCAGGATCGCCCGTGCACCGTCGAGCGCGGCGGTCGGGTCGGCCACGCCCTTCTCGGCGTCCACGAAGGCGGTCGCGGTGGTGCGCGGGTCGAGTCCCGGATCGGCGAGGAGCTGGTCGGCCAGCGGCTCCAGCCCGGCCTCCCGGGCGATCTGCGCCCGGGTCCGCCGCTTGGGCTTGTACGGCAGGTAGATGTCCTCCAGCCGCGCCTTCGAGTCGGCCGCCAGCAGAGACGCCTCAAGCGCCTCGTCCAGTTTGCCCTGGCTGCGGATGGACTCCAGGATCGCCGCCCGGCGCTCCTCCAACTCCCGCAGGTAGCGCAACCGTTCCTCGAGCGTGCGCAGTTGCGCGTCGTCGAGCATGCCGGTGACTTCCTTGCGGTAACGGGCGATGAAGGGCACGGTGGCCCCGCCGTCGAGCAGTTCGACGGCGGCCGTCACCTGCCGCTCACGTACGCCGAGCTCCTCGGCGATCCGCTGATGAACAGACGTCGTCACGATCCTGGTCCGCCTTCTCCGGGTGGGTTACGTACGCATTGTGCCGCCCGGCACCGGTGTGGCGGTGGCGCGGGGGCGTGGAGATTCAGCGGCGGATGTCGAGGGTGGCGGTGGCGACCGTCGCGTCGACGGCGGCGAGCAGGTCGGCGAGAGCGGGGGGCAGGAGCCGGCGGGCGGCCGAGATCCGCTGCGCCACCGCGTGCTCGGGCAGGCCGAAGACCCGGATCAGGCCACTGGAGCGGACCAGCGCGGCGAGCGTCGCGTCGCGGATGTCGAGCGGTTGGTCGGAGCGTTCCAGCACGGCGGCGAGCCGCACCCGGGGCGCGGCGACCCGGTTCGGGTCCCGGCCGGGCCAGCGGACGGTCTTCCGCAGGGTCAGGGTGCGTCGACTGTGCCGGCGCAGCGCGCCCGCGCTGACCAGCCGCAGACCGACCTGTTCGTGCACCTGGGGGCGGATGAACTCCAGCCAGGCGCGGGCGTCGTGCCCGTCGCCCTGACGGACGATCTCACCGAGGGTCCGGTCGGCGACCGGGTCCTGCCAGGCCCGGTTGTCGGCGACGAAGACGTCGCCCCGGGTGATGGTGATCCGGCCGGCCAGGGCCAGCTCGGCGAGGATCGCGCCGGCCAGCGCCGAGTCGAGCAGGTTCGCGGCGGCCAGTGGTTTGCCGTTGTAGTCGTCGTGTCCGATGAGGAAGAGTTCATCGGCGAGTCGTTCCGTATCGCCCAGGAACTTGTTCATGGCTCGTCTCCGGCCCCGCCCGGTACCGTCGTGACGCTTCGGTAGCTCCGCGTGTTGATGCAGGACGCTACGGCAAGGAATCACCGCGCTCAACCCGTGCGTGGCAGTTGCGTCGGGCAATGGACTCCCGGAGCGGGAACTGTCGGATGAACGTACGAACTTGTCGCCCGGCGGAAACGGCCATAACCTCTCCTGATTGTCGATCGACAATGTTTTCACCGGTCAGGAGCGACCGCACATGCCAACCGAGCCGCGCATCCCCGGTCTTCCGTTGCGCCCCGGTCGACTGGGTGCCGGGCGGCTGGCGCTCTTCGCCACCGCGGCAGCCGCGCCGCTGACGGCGGTCGGTGGTGCCGTCCCGATCATGTACGCGGTCAGCGGCAACACCGGGGCCGCGTTCTGCTTCCTGGTGCTGACGATCGTGCTGGCCGTGTTCGCCGTCGGTTACACCAGCATGAGCCGGTACGTGCCGAACCCGGGTGCTTTCTCCTCGTACATCGCGAAAGGGCTCGGCCGGGCCGGGGCGGTCGCCGCCGCCTTTGTCGCGTTGCTCGCGTACAACGCGATCCAGATCGGTTTGTACGGACTGATCGGCGCGATTCTCGGCGAGTTCGTCGGCGAGGAATTCTCGTGGGAACTCGACTGGTGGATCTGGGCGCTGGTCGCCTGGGCGGTGGTCGGGGTGCTCGGCGTACTCCAGCGGGATCTTTCCGGGCGGGTGCTCGTCACATTGCTCGTCCTGGAATTGCTCGTCCTGGCGGCACTCGTGGTGCTCGCCTTCGACAATCCGGCCGGCGGCCGGGTCAGCGTGACTGGCCTCGACCCCGGCAGCCTCTCGACGGCCGGCCTCGGCGCGGTCCTGGCCCTGGGCACCGCCTCGTTCGTCGGCGTCGAGTCCGCCCCGTCCTACCGCTCGCAGGCGCGGGACCCGCGCCACACCGTCGCCCGCGCCAGCTACCTGGCGATCGTCACCCTCGGCGCCTGCTACGCCCTCTCCGCCTGGGCGTTGACCGTCGCCACCGGGCCGGAGAACACCTCCACCGTGGCCGCTGTCGCCGGCCCGGGGCTGGTCGCCGACGTCCTCGCCCGACACGGCGGGGCGACGCTGGCGGTCGCCGCCCAGGCCCTGCTCGCCACCGCCGTGCTGGCCGCGCTGCTCGGCGGGCACAACGCGGTGACCCGCCAGCTCTACGGACTGGGCTTCGAACGGGTGCTTCCCGGTCGGCTGGGCCGGGTCGGGGTCCGCCGGGGTGCACCGGTCGCCGCCTCGCTGGTGCAGACCGGACTGGCGCTGACGGTGCTGCTCGGTTTCGCCGCCGCCGGACGGGACCCGGTCACCGAAGTGTTCACCTGGCTCACCGCCCTGGGCGCGGTCGGCGTACTCCTGTTGCTGACCCTGACCTCGGTGGCGGTGCTGAACTTCTTCAACCACCGACCGGAGGTGGTCGAGACGCGGTGGCGACGGCTGGTCGCACCGACGCTCGCCACCATGGGGTTGAGCGTCGTCCTGGTCGTCCTGCTCGCTGACTTCGGCACCCTGCTCGCCCCCGGCGCCCCCGGCTACCTGCGCGGACTCCTGCCCGGCCTGCCCGTTCTGGCCGCCGTGGCGGGCCTGCTCTGGGGAGTCGCACTCCGGTCGTCGCAGCCGGAGGTCTACGCCCGGGTCGGCGGCGGGGGCCTCGAACCGGTCCCGGCGCCACACCCCGCCGCCGTGCGGCGGGCCGGCACACCGGCCTGAGCGGGACGTCGGTCGGGCCTGCGCACACTGGCCCTGTCCGGCTGGGCTAGCGTCGGATCATGGAGTCTTCGGCGGATCCACGGGCCAGGCGGCTCTTCGGAGGGCGTGCCAGCGCCCTCGGCGACCTCGCCGACAGCCCGTTCCGGGCCGACCGCGACCGGATCGTCAGCTCGCCCTTCTTCGCCCGGCTCGGTGGCGTCACCCAGGTGATCAGTCCGGGCGGCTCCGGGCTGCTGGTGCACAACCGGTTGACGCACAGCCTCAAGGTCGCCCAGGTGGGGCGGGCGGTCGCGGAGCGGCTGGTCCGCGACGAGCGCTACCGCGACCTGCTCGACCGGCTCGGCGGGTGCGACCCGGACGTGGTCGAGGCCGCCGCGCTCGCGCACGATCTCGGCCACCCGCCCTTCGGGCACCTGGGTGAGCAGGTGCTCGACCGGATCGCCCGGCAACGGCTCGGCCTGGCCGACGGTTTCGAGGGCAACGCGCAGTCGTACCGGATCGTCACCAGCACCGAGATCCGGGGCGTGGCGACCATCGGCCTGGACCTCACCGCGGCCGTCCGGGCCGCCATCCTGAAATATCCGTGGACCCGGTCCGGCTATCCGGACCCCCACCCCCAGCAGTTCGACCCGCCGCCGCGCGGGGCCAGCGCGCCACCGGAGGACCCGACGAGCGGTTCGGCCAAGTTCGGCGCGTACAGCACCGAGGTCGAGGATCTGCGGCAGGCGCGGGCGCCGTTCGCCGGGCGGGTCGCCGACTGGCAGCAGACCGTCGAGGCGTCGATCATGGATACCGCCGACGACATCGCGTACGCGATCCACGACGTCGAGGACTTCCACCGGGTGGGGGTGCTGCGTCAGGGGGCGGTCGCCGCCGAACTGCTCGGCTGGCAGCGGGAGGCGGCCCAGTTCCGGTCGATGACCGACGCGATCCTCGCGCACGGGTTGCGTCGGCCTGGCGCGTCGATCGAGCGGCTGCGCCGGCAACTGCACCGCAAGGACGACTGGATCAGCGACGACCAGGCGTTCGGTGACGCGGTCGAGCACGTACGCCTGGAACTGGTCGACGGTCTGCTCGCCGCGCCCTTCGACGGCTCGATCGAAGCCGAGCAGGGGGTGTCCGGGTTTTCCGCCCGGTGGACCCGGCGGCTGGTGGACGCGATCACGGTGGTGGCCGATCCGCCGGTGCGTTCCGGGCATGTGGTGCTCGCCCGGGCGCAGTGGCACGAGGTGCAGGTGCTCAAGTTCGTCCATCACCAGTTCGTGCTCGCCCGGCCCGACCTGGCGCTGCACCAGCGTGGGCAGGCGCGGGCGTTGGAAACGCTGGTGGAGGCGTTGCTCGACTGGATTCTCGACCCTCGGGAGGAGGCCCGGCTGCCTCGCCGGCTGCACGACCTGATCGAACTCGCCGAGGCCGAACTGCATCCACGCGTCCCCGACCGGGTGGCCAGGGCCCGGGGGCGGGCGATCGTCGACTTCGTCGCCTCGTTGACCGACGGGCAGGCGGTGGCGTTGCTCGACGCCCTCTCCGGCCGCTCCGGTCAGCTCTGGACCGACGCGTTCGTGCTCTGAGCCCCACCCACCCGCCCGTACACCGGGCGGCAGCTCAGGCGATCTCCTGCCACCAGCCGTCGACAGGTGGCGGGAGGTCGACGACCACCCGTTCGCCGGGCCGGGGTACGGCCAGCCGGACGTCGCGGGCCTTCGCCTCCCGCCACAGCCGGTCCACCGGGTCCGTCCACGAGTGCACGGCGAGGTTGAACGTCGCCCAGTGCACCGGGATCAGCAGTTCACCACGCAGGTCCAGGTGGGCGGTGACCGCCTCCTCCGGGAACATGTGGATCTCGGGCCAGGCCGGGGCGTACGCGCCGACCTGGATGAGCGTGACGTCGAACGGGCCGTGCCGCCGGCCGATCTCGGCGTACCCGGCGAAGTAACCGGAGTCGCCGGAGTAGAAGACCCGGCGGTTCGCACCGGCGATCACCCACGAACCCCAGAGGGTGCGGTTACGGGTGAGGGCCCGCCCGGAGAAGTGCTGGGCGGCGGTCGCGGTGAAGCGCAGGCCGGCCAGGTCGACGCTCTCGGTCCAGTCCAGTTCGACGATCCGCTCCGCCGGTACGCCCCAACGGGCCAGGTGGGCGCCGACGCCGAGCGGCACCAGGAACGGCGCCGACTGGCTGCGCAGCAGCGCCCGTACGGTGCCGAGGTCCAGGTGGTCGTAGTGGTCGTGGGAGATGAGGATCGCGTCGATCGGGGGCAACTCCGCCAGCGGGACCGGTGGCGGGTGCAGCCGACGCGGCCCCACCAGCCGGGACGGGGAACACCGTTCGCTCCACATCGGGTCGATCAGCACCCGCCGTCCCTCGATCTCCACCAGCGCGGAGGCGTGGCCGTACCAGACGATGGCGAGTTCGTCGGCGGGGGCCGAGGCTGGCTCGGCCGGACCGGGGTCGACCAGCGGGACCGGTTCGGCGGGCCGGCGCCGGTGTCCGCCGAAGAGGGCCTGGAGCAGGACGTTGCGGCCGGATTCGGCCATCATGGTCCGGGTGCTCGCCTGGTTGCGGAAGCTGTCGCCCGCGAACTGTGGTGAGGCCCGGAGCCGGGCGGCGCGGTCGCCGCTGGCACGGGCACCCAACGCGACCGGGATGTCCCGGACGGCCCAGGCCGTGGCGGCCAGGGCGGCCAGGGCGAGCGCGCCGCCGGCACGCCTGCGCCAGCGGCGCCGGGACCGCCTGGTATCGATCTGGTCCGATCCTTGCCGCCCATCCGTCACTCGGACATCCTCGCTGGTCGCGTTCGTCGTCGGCGCTCGGGGGCGATCGGCGCGACCGCGATCAACGAGGAGCGGGCCGGGCCTCAGCTCCGCGCGGGGTAGGCCCGGCGGAGCCGTTCCAGCATGCGGGCGATGATCTGCTTTACGTCGCGTTCGTCGAGCGGCTCCGTCGCGTGGGCGTCGGTGAGCGCGAGGCCGTTGAGCATCGCGGTGAGCGTGGTGGTCTCCAGTCGGATGTCCTCGTCGGATGCCCCGGTGTCGGACAGGGCGGCGCGAACGAGGTCGCCGACGAGCTGTTCACCCGCGGCCTGCGTCTGGGAGATCTCGGCTCGCAGGTGCGGCAGCGTGCGGGCGCGCATGAGGTACTCCAGGTAGGCGACGTTCTCCCGGTGCGGCACCCGGCCCGGCGCCGAATGCAGCAGCATCGCACCGATCGTGTCGAGTGGGTCCGTGCTGCCGCCGCCCTCCGGGCGCTCGGATCGTTCCCGCATCCGGGACACGATCACCGAAAAGGTGAAGGTCAGCACCTCGTCGAAGTCGGTGAAGAAGTGTCGGATGCTGCCGATGGCCAGTCCGGTGCGCCGCGCGATGCGGGCAAGGGTCACGGACTGGATCCCGTTGTCGAGGATCTCGTCGAGAACCGCGTCGGCGACCAGGAGTCGACGCTGTTCGGGATCAACGTGTTTGGGCACCTCCAAGTTCTAGCACGGCCGTGCTAGCGTATCTAGCATGATGATGCTAAATCAGCCGGACGACGAGCAGATCTCGACGATCCTCAACCTCATCCTGTTGAGGTATGCGGTGATCCTCGGTGGAGTGGGCCTGCTCGGGGTGATCGCGATCGTCGTTCTGTGGGCGTGGCTCCGCCGGGGCAACCGCATCTCCGACCGGACGCGGGAACTGGTCCACGACACGATCGATCGGCGCTTGTCGAACCGGCGGGCTGTCCGCACGATCGCCCACACCACCTGGGATGCCGTGGCGCGGGACGCGCGTCCTGAGGACGGCTCGTCGCGGCCCGGAAGTTGATCGACTCCCGTCCCGGGCAGGACTCCGTCCCGGGCAAGACTCCGTCCCGGGCAAGACCCCGTCCCGGGCAAGACCCCGTCCCGAGCAAGACCCCGAGCAGGGCATGATCATCCGATCGGCCGGTCAAGTCGAGTCGATCCTCCACCGTATCTAGGATGATCCGGTTGGTAGCGTGATGCGCCTGCTTGTCGGTCAGGCGTGACGGAAGGGTCCACGCGGGGGGCGATCTCGATGCGACGCGCGATCCCGTACGCCCGCGTCGCCCGCGTACCGACGCGGGTCGTCTGGGACCCGACCCGGCTGGCCCGGGACTCGCCGGCCGGTGCGCTGGCCGTCCTCGGTGCCGGGGTCGCCGCCGCCGCGCTCTACGTCGCCGATCTCGCCGACTGGCTCGGTACGCTCCTGCTCACCCTCGTCGGGGCCGGCACCGCCGTGGTGCTGCTGGTCGGGCCGCGTTGGCACCGCGCCGCACCCCGACACCCCTGGCACCTGCTCAGCGCGGCCAGCGCCCTCTTCCTGGTCGGTATCCTGCTCCGCCCCTGGGCGTCGGGGCGGACCGGACTGTCGGTGCTGGGCGCCGACCTGTTCACCGTGCCCGCCTACCTCATCATGATCATCGCTGTCGGTGGGCTGCTCCGGGCCCGGGGCGGGCTGCAACGGCACGCCCTGATCGACGGCCTGATCGTCGGGCTCGGCGCGGCGGTCGTCGCCGTGCTGCTGCTGGCCGTACCAGCCGCCTCGGTCCAGGGTCGGCCGGCGATGGTCTCCGCGCTGGCCGGAACGTACCCGATCTTCGACGTGGTGCTGCTGCTCCTGCTGGTCAACCTCGCGTTCACCACCGCCGCCCGCCGCCCCAGCTTCTGGCTGCTGGTCGGCACGATGACGGCGCTGCTCGCCGGGGACCTGACGTACGCGATCGTCGGACTGCTCACCACCCTGCCCGGGGCGCCCCTGCTCGACCTGCCCTTCTTCCTCGCCTTCGCGATGGCCGGCGCCGCCGCCCTGCACCCGTCGGTGGTGTACCTCGGCCGGGCCATGCCGCCGCCGGTGCAGGCATGGTCCTGGCCGAGACTGCTGCTGATCTGCCCCGCCCTGGCCGCGCCGTTCGTGCTGATCGCGCTGCTGCACGAGCCGACGATGGTCGAACGGCTCGTGCCAGCGGTGGCGGGGGCGGTGATGGTGGCGTTGCTGCTGATCCGGGCGGTGTCGGCGGTGCAGGGCTACGCCACCGCCCAGCGCCGGTACGAGCACCACGCCACCCACGACCCGCTGACCGGTCTGCCCAACCGGCTCGCCCTCGCCCGGAAGGTCAGCCGGCTACTCGGCGGAACTCCGGCAGGTCGGGCCGGGATCTGGGTGTTCTTCCTCGACCTGGACGGCTTCAAGCTGGTCAACGACTCGTGGGGACACGACACCGGCGACCGGGTCATCGTCGAGGTGGGGCGGCGGCTCAGAGCGCTGGTGCCGGCGGCGGCGACCGTGGCCCGGGTCGGCGGGGACGAGTTCGTGATCGTGCTCGGTGCCGCCCGGGAGGAGGCGACGGCGCTCGCCGAACGGATCCTGGCCTCGTTCGCCGTGCCGTTGCAGGTACGCGGCGTCGACGTCGTGGTCAACACCTCCGTCGGCCTGGCCGGCTACAAGGCGGGCGCGTCGGGGGACGAGCCGAGCCGGCCGGGTGACGGGGCGAGCCCGACCGGTCTGCCCACCGCGGCCACCGCCGCCCAGCACGCGGCGGCGCCGGTGACCGCCGAGTCGTTGCTGCGGGACGCGGACGTGGCGATGTACCACGCGAAGGCCGAGGGGCCGGGCAAGTGGGCGTTGTTCGACACCTCCATGCGCGACCGCGTACGCGACCGGGTCGAAATCGAGTTCGCCCTGCGGCACGCCCTGGCCAGGGAACAGCTCCACCTGGTCTACCAGCCGATCGTCGAGTTGACCGGCGGACGGTTGGTCGGCGCGGAGGCGCTGATCCGGTGGGACCACCCGGCGCGCGGGGCGGTGTCCCCGATCGACTTCATTTCCATCGCCGAGGACACGGGGCTGATTGCCGAGATCGGCGGTTGGGTGCTCGACGAGTCGCTGCGGCAGTTCGCCGCCTGGCGGTCCGAGGGTGTGGTGGACGAGCGGTTCTGGCTCTCGGTCAACGTCTCGCCCCGGCAGTTGCGCGACGCGGCTCTGCCGGCGACGCTGGCCGAGGCGCTGCGCCGCTACGACCTGCCGGCCGGGGTGGTGGTGCTGGAGATAACCGAGTCGGTGATGGTCGACGCCTCCGTCGTGACCGAAGAGGTCCTGGGCGGTCTGCGCCGGATGGGCGTACGGGTGGTGGTCGACGATTTCGGCACCGGCTACTCCGCCCTGGGCTACCTGCGGCGCCACCCGGTCACCGGGGTCAAGGTCGACCGGGCGTTCGTCGACGGGCTCGGTGGCAACCCGGAGGACGAGGAGATCGTTCGGGCGGTGGTGGCGATGAGCAGCGCGCTGCGGTTGAGCGTGGTCGCCGAGGGGGTCGAGACGCCGACCCAGCGGCAGGTACTGGAGACGCTCGGCGTGCTCTACGGCCAGGGCCGGCTCTGGGACGGACCCGTACGTCCCGAGGTCTTCGCCGAGCGCTGGTCCGGCCTGGCCGTCTGAGCCCGAGCGCCGGTCCGGCACTCGGCGCGACCCGGGAGCGCCGGGCCGGCCCCGGTGGTCTCCCCGAGTGCCGGTCCGGCCTTCTCTCCGCTCAGTCGGTGCCGGGCTCGCCGCCTCGGCTGCTCGCCGCCCTGAGGTAGTCCCGGTTCAGCCGCCCGATCGTGCTCAGCGGAATCCCCTTCGGACAGACCGCGGTGCACTCACCCATGTTGGTGCAGCCGCCGAACCCCTCCAGGTCCTGTTGGGCGACCATGTCGAGGACCCGGCCGGAGCGTTCCGGCTGGCCCTGCGGCAGCAGGCTCAGGTGGGTCACCTTCGCCGCGGTGAAGAGCATCGAGGAGCCGTTCGGGCAGGCCGCGACGCACGCACCGCAGCCGATGCAGGCGGCCGACTCGAACGCCGCGTCCGCGTCCACCTTCGGCACCGGCTGGCTGTGCGCCTCCGGCGCGCTTCCGGTCGGCACCGAGATGTAACCACCGGCGGCGATGATCCGGTCGAATGCGCTGCGGTCGACGACCAGGTCCTTCATCACCGGGAAGGCCCGCGCCCGCCACGGCTCGATGTCGATGGTCTGGCCGTCGGAGAAGTGCCGCATGTGGAGCTGACAGATGGTGGTGGCCCGCTCCGGTCCGTGCGGTACGCCGTTGACGACCATCCCGCAGGCGCCGCAGATCCCCTCGCGGCAGTCGTGGTCGAACGCCACCGGCTCCGCGCCGTCGAGGGTCAGGCGCTCGTTGAGCACGTCGAGCATCTCCAGGAACGACATGTCCGGGGACACGTCGGAGACCTGGTAGGAGACCATCCGGCCGGGATCAGCCGGCCCGGACTGTCGCCAGATGCGCAGGGTCAGGTTCACTTGTAGCTCCGCTGGCTGGGGTGGACGTACTCGAAGTTCAGGTCTTCCTTGTGCAGCACCGGCGGCTGGTCGGCGCCGGTGAACTCCCAGGCCGCGACGTAGCTGAAGTGCTCGTCGTCGCGCTGGGCCTCGCCCTCCGGGGTCTGGCTCTCGGCCCGGAAGTGCCCGCCGCACGACTCCGTACGGTGCAGCGCGTCGACGCACATCAGCTCGGCCAGCTCGAAGAAGTCGGCGACCCGGCCGGCTTTCTCCAGCGACTGGTTGATGCCGTCCGCGTCCCCGGTCACCTTGACCCGACGCCAGTACTGCTCGCGCAGGGCACGGATCTGCTCGATCGCCTTGCGCAGTCCGGCGTCGGTCCGTTCCATGCCGCAGTGCTCCCACATGATCTGACCCAGTTCGCGGTGGAACGAGTCGACCGTACGGTCGCCGTTGACGGCGAGCAGCCGGGCCAGTCGGTCCTCGACGTCGGCGCGGGCGGCGACCACCTCGGGGTGGTTGTCGTCGATCGCCTCGAACGGGCCGGCGGAGAGGTAGTTGGCGATGGTGTTCGGCAGCACG
Organism: Micromonospora sp. NPDC050417; assembly: GCF_044458865.1. Classification (NCBI taxonomy): domain Bacteria; kingdom Bacillati; phylum Actinomycetota; class Actinomycetes; order Micromonosporales; family Micromonosporaceae; genus Micromonospora; species Micromonospora sp. NPDC050417. Next base: position 16,426 of record NZ_JBITIH010000008.1, on the reverse strand, counting down.
AAATAGCCGTCGGCCAGCCCCTGCATCAGCGCCGAGGCGCCGAGCCGGTTGGCGCCGTGGTCGGAGAAGTTCGCCTCACCGATGACGAACAGGCCGGGGATGGTGGCCTGGAGGTCGTAGTCGACCCAGAGCCCGCCCATGGTGTAGTGCACGGCGGGGTAGATCCGCATCGGCACCTGGTAGGGGTCCTCGCCGGTGATCCGCTCGTACATCTCGAAGAGGTTGCCGTACCGCTCCTGCACGGTGTGCCGGCCGAGCCGGTTGATCGCGTCGGCGAAGTCGAGGTAGACCCCGAGTCCGGTCGGTCCGACGCCGTGGCCGGAGTCGCAGACGTTCTTCGCCGCCCGGGAGGCGATGTCCCGAGGGACCAGGTTGCCGAAGGCCGGGTACATCCGCTCCAGGAAGTAGTCCCGTTCGCTTTCCGGGATGTCGGCCGGGTTGCGGTCGTCACGGGCCTGCTTCGGCACCCAGACCCGGCCGTCGTTGCGCAGCGACTCGCTCATCAGGGTCAGCTTCGACTGGTGGTCGCCGGAGACCGGGATGCAGGTCGGGTGGATCTGCGTGTAGCAGGGGTTGGCGAAGTACGCGCCCTTGCGGTGCGCCCGCCAGGTGGCGGTGACGTTGCAGCCCTTGGCGTTGGTGGAGAGGTAGAAGACGTTGCCGTACCCGCCGGAGGCGAGCACGACGGCGTCGGCGTACTCGGTGGTTATCTCGCCGGTGACCATGTCCCGGACCACGATGCCGCGGGCCCGGTCGTCGACCACGATGAGTTCCAGCATCTCGTGCCGGGTGTGCATCTCGACCCGGCCGAGCGCGATCTGCCGTTCCAGCGCCTGGTACGCCCCGAGCAGGAGCTGCTGACCCGTCTGGCCCCGGGCGTAGAAGGTCCGTTGCACCTGGGCGCCGCCGAACGAGCGGGTGTCGAGCAGTCCGCCGTACTCGCGGGCGAACGGTACGCCCTGGGCCACCGCCTGATCGATGATGTTGACCGACACCTCGGCGAGGCGGTGCACGTTCGACTCGCGGGCGCGGAAGTCGCCGCCCTTGACGGTGTCGTAGAACAACCGGTGTACGGAGTCGCCGTCGTTGCGGTAGTTCTTGGCCGCGTTGATGCCGCCCTGGGCGGCGATCGAGTGGGCCCGGCGCGGGCTGTCCTGGTAGCAGTAGGACTTCACCCGGTAGCCGAGTTCGGCCAGCGTGGCGGCGGCGGAGCCACCCGCGAGCCCGGTGCCGACGACCAGCACGGTGAGCTTGCGCCGGTTCGCCGGGTTGACGAGTTTGGCCTCGAAGCGGCGTCGTTCCCAGCGGGTCTCGATCGGCCCGTCCGGTGCCTTCGTGTCGGCGACCGGCTCGCCGATGCGGAACATATCCATGGTCATGACACCCATCCGGCTAGTACGGCGAAGGGGACCAGCAGGTAGCCGCCGCAGAGCACGACGGCGAAGACGAGTGCGGTGGCGCGGGCCCGGCGTTCGCCCCTGGGAGACTGCTGGCCGAGGCTGCGGAACGCGCTGAACATGCCGTGCCGCAGGTGGAAGCCGAGCGCGACGATGGCCAGGGTGTAGACGAGGGTCACGTACCAGCGTTCGGGGGCGAAGTCGGCGACCACGTTGGCGTGCGGCCGGCGCGGGTCGCCGATCGGGTTCAGCGTTCCGGTGGTCAGGTCGAGCAGGTGGTAGACCACGAAGAGCAGGATGATCACCCCGCCCCAGCGCATGGTTCGGGCGGCGTAACTGGCCTGTACGGGTTTGCGGTGGACGTACCGGACCGGGCGCGCCTTGCGGGCTGCCACGGCGAGCGCGGTCGCCGCCCAGATGTGCAGCACCAGGGCGAGGGTCAGGGCGCCACGCTGGAGCCAGAGGTACCAGACCTCGGGCAGCAGCGGTGTACCGATGGTTCGCAGCCAGTGCGCGTAGTGGTCGAACGAGGCCGCGCCGAAGAAGATTTTGAGGTTGCCGAGCATGTGTGCGATGAGGAAGAGCACCAGGAGGATGCCCGTCACCGCCATCACTGCCTTCTTGCCGACCGTCGAGCGGACCGGCGACCGCGTCTCTACTGCCACCTGACCGACGCTAGGGAGAGCAGTGATTAGTCGTCCAATGCATCAAGGGCGCAGTCTCGATAGCTGTAGGCTATGCAAGTGCAGCTCCACCAGTTGCGGTACTTCGTAGCGGTCGCGGAAAACCGGCATTTCACCCAAGCGGCCGATATTGTCGGCATTACCCAGCCCTCGTTGAGTAAGCAAATTCACGCCCTGGAAGTTGACCTTGGAGCCCCGCTCTTCGACCGGATCCGGGGAAACATCACCCTGACCGCCGCCGGGGAGGTCCTGCTGCCCCTGGCGAAACGGATCCTGGCCGACGTCGAAACGGCCCGGGGCGAGGTGCAGGAACTGGTCGGCGTACGCCGGGGACGGGTCCGGCTCGGCGCCACCCCGAGCCTCGTCACCTCGCTCGCCCCCCAGGTGCTGCGCCGGTTCCGCGACGCCCACCCCAACGTCGACCTCCAGGTCGAGGAGGGCGGCTCCCAGGATCTGGTACGCGACCTGCTCCGGGGCGAACTCGACCTGGCGCTGATCATCCAGCCGGCACCCGGACCGGACCCCGCGCTACGGGTCGAACCGATCCTGCGGGAGAGCCTGGTCGTCGCCTCGCTCGACCCACTCTCGGCGACCACCCCGATGGGCACCCTGCGCCTGGTTGACCTCCGCGACCAGCCGCTGGTCATGTTCCGTGAGGGCTACGACCTGCGCGACGTCACCCTCCAGGCGTGCCGGGACGCCGGTTTCGAACCCACGCTCGCGGTCGACGGCGGGGAGATGGACGCCGTACTCAGCTTCGTCGAGGTCGGGCTCGGCGTGGCGCTGGTGCCCGGCATCGTGGTCGCCCGCCGGCCCCGGATCCGGGTCACCCAACTCGCCCCGCCCGGCGTACGGCGCACCATCGCGCTGGCCCGCCGCCGCGAGGCCGTACCGACGCACGCGGCGCGGGCACTGCGCGGAATCCTGCTCAACTACGTGCGTACCGCCGCCGAACAGGGCGCCCTCCCGCCCGGCGTCGAACCGCTCTGACGGCCCGGTCAGAGACGTACGTCCAGGAGCAGCGGCACCGGAATCTCGCCCTCGATGACCTCGGCCATGACCGCCTTGTGTTCGGCGTCGATCGGGAAGGTCGAGTCGGCGAAGGCCCGCTTGGCGGCCTCGTAGTCGGCCGACTCCACGGCGTAGACAAGAACCGGCCCGTCCTCGGTCGAGAGAAGAAAACCCTGCTCGTGGGCAACGCCCTCGTGGTGGAAGGTCTCCCGGATCTCGTCCGCGCGACGCATCCCCTCGGCGAGCCAGTCCTTGAGTCGGTCCACCTTGTCCGGCCGTACCTTGAGTACCCTGATCTTGAGCACGCGTTTCTCACCTTGCCGTATCGGCGGTTGTCGGACCGGGGTGTCGGAGAAGGAAACTCCTGGCCGGGCCCGTCCTGGTCGACATTAAATTATGCGAGCCATCTAACGGCGTAAAGGTACGTTCGCGAAGTGTGATCCGAGTTATGCCATCCGTACCTTTGGTTGGTGAGCCCGATGTGACGTCCGGCGGAGCGGCTGTATAGGTTCCGCCAGGAATGCGTGACGTGCACAGGAGGGGTGATCGCGTGCGTGCGGTGGCGGTGACGGCAATCGGCGGCCCAGAGGTGCTCCGGATGGTGGAGCGACCCGACCCGGTGGCGGGTCCGGGGCAGGTGCTGGTGCGGGTCCGGGCGGCCGGCGTCAACCCCACCGACCTGGCCGCCCGTGCCGGGTTCGTGATCGGGGGACCGGTCGAGCCGCCGTACGTGCTGGGCTGGGACTTCGCCGGCGAAGTGATCGGTTACGGTGACGGCGTCACCGACCTGAGCCCCGGCGAGCGGGTCGCCGGGATGATCCACTGGTACCAGAGCCGGGGCACCGTCGGCGCGTACGCCGAACTCGTCGCGGTCGACCGTGACGCGGTGGTCCCGATCCCCGACGACCTCGACCTGGCCGCCGCCGCGACCGTCCCACTGAACGCGCTCACCGCGCGGCAGGCGCTGGAGCTGATGGACCTCGCCCCCGGCTCCACCGTCCTGGTCAACGGGGTGAGCGGCGGGGTGGGTGGCTTCGCGGCCCAGCTCGCGGCAGAGGCCGGGCACCGGGTGCTCGCGGTGGCGAGCCAGGGCGACGAGGAGTGGGTGCGGGGTCTCGGCGTCGCCGAGGTACTGCCCCGGACGACCGACCTGGCCACGGTCGGGCCGGTCGACGCCGTGCTGGACGCGGTTCCGGTCGGCGCGCCGGCCGCCGTCGCGGTCGCCGACGGGGGCGTGCTCGTGGCGACCCGCCCGACGCCGCCGGTCGACCCGGCCCGTGGCGTACGGCAGCACGTCGTCCTGATCCAGCAGGACCAGCCGATGCTCGTCGAGCTGATGGCGGACGTGGCCAAGGGTCAACTGCTGACCCGGGTCGCGGCGACGTTGCCGCTGGCCGAGGCGGCCGAGGCACACCGCCGGGTGGAGGCCGGGGGAGTGCGCGGCAAGATCGTCCTGCTTCCGTAGCCGCTCCGGGCTGCCGCGAGCCGCTCCGGAACTGCCGCGCCGACGGCCCCTGGCTAGACGGCCTTGGCGAGGGCGTCGGCGACGGCGGCGCGGGTGGGGTCGGGATTGGCCCAGGACCAGTTCGGGTGAGCACGGTTGGTGAGCAGGGCGAGGACAAGCTTGCGGTTGGGGTCGACGACGAGCGAGGGCCCCGCGAAACCGGTGTGACCGTAGGTACGCGCGCTGGAGAGCCGGCCCATGAACCAGGGCTGGTCGAGGACGACGCCGAGGCCGTGGGCGGAGGTGCGGTTCGGGCGCTCGGGGTCGATCGCGGGCTTGCCGTTGTTGGCGTTGGTCAGCATCTTCTTGACCGTGGCCTCGGCGAGGATGCGTGTGCCCTGGTAGGTACCGCCGCCCAGCAGCATCTGTCCGATCGCGGCGAGGTCGGCGGCGCTGGCGAAGATGCCGGCGTGTCCGGCGATGCCGCCGAGGTGGTTGGCGACGTCGTCGTGGACGATGCCGCGCAGCAGGCCCCGGGAGGAGCGGGCGTCGGTGGCGACCAGCCGGGTGGTCTTCGCGTTCGCCGACAGCCAGGTGTTCGGGGTGAACCCGGTGTCACGCAGGCCAAGCGGCCCGGTGAGGTTGGTCTTGAGTGCCTGGTCGAGGCGTTGCCCGGTGACCTTCTCGACGATCTTTCCCGCTACCATGACGCCGACGCTGGAGTAGCGGAAGGTGTCGCCGGGGGTGGCGCCGGAGATCAGGGGTGTGGTGAGGACGGCTTTCCAACGGGCGGTGTTGTCGGGTAGGCCGGTGACCTTCGCGCCGACGGGTAGACCGCTGGTGTGGGTGAGCAGCATGGCGACGGTGATCGCCTGTTTGCCGGTGCCGGTGAACTCGGGCAGGTAGTCGACGACGGGTGCGTCGAGGTCGACCTTGCCCTTGTCGACCTGTTGCAGGAGCAGGATCGCGGTGTAGACCTTGGTGACCGAGGCGAGGTCGAAAATCGAGTCGGGGCGCATGGGGACCCGGTCGCCGGCCGGGAGGAGTTTCGGGCCGGCGCCGTAGCGCAGGGCCTCGCCGACGGCGGTGTGGACGGTGGTCTTGCCGTTGACCAGGACGAGTGCGACCGCGCCCGGGAAGCCACTGTGCTGCATGGTCTGCGGGGTCGCCGGTAGGTACTTCTGGAGGACCTTGGTCACGTCGGCGGCGTAGGGGGCCTGGTTCGCCGTCCCGGCCGCGACTCCGGCATTGGTGCTGGCGCCGGGTGAGGCGGAGGCGCTGGGCGAACCGCTCGGTGCTGCGCCGAGTTGCGAGATGTTGCCGGCGGCGTCGGTCGCTGGTGGTGCAACGGCGGGGTTGCCGGGGTCGCTCCAGCCGGATGCGTTCGCGCCGTCGTCGGACTTGCCGCAGCCCGCGATGGCGGTGGCGGCAGCGGCGAGGCCGGCTCCGAGTAGCGTGCGGCGGGCAACCGTACGGCGTGCGACATACATGGCCGTGATGATGACACCCCGGCGGGAGTCGGCGCCATTCAGGTGCCTGCCGAGCTGTGGCTTTCCACTACCCCTACAGGGGTAGTAACTCGCCACAGCCCGACCAGAGCGTGCTCTGCGGGGACGCCGGATCTTCGACAGCGCGACCGTCGAAGATCCGGCGTCACCGTGTCAACGGGATGCTGGTCAGGTGACGGTGATGACGACCTGGGCCGAGGTGGTGGCCCCGGTGCTGTCGGTGACCGTCAGCCGCGCCGTGTACACGCCCCTACGGGTGTACGTGTGGCTGGTCGACGCGCTGTGCACGATCGCCGCGTTGTTGCCGAAGTCCCAGGAGTAGTCGGTGATCGTCCGCCCCGCCGGGACGACCGCGTTACTGGTGAAGGCGACACTGCGCGGTGCCGTACCGGAGGTGGGGGTGGCGGTGATGCTCACCGTCGTACCGCTCTCCTGTTTGACCCCGACGCCGTTGAACCGCAACCAGTCCACGGACATCAGGTCCGGCGTGCCGCCGACCTGGGCCGGATTGACGAAGACGGCGTAGAGGGTGAAGGTGCCGCCGGGGTTGGTCAGGTTCACCGTGGGCGAGATGACGTTGTCCCAGCCGCCGGTGCTCGGGATGCTGGCCGTGCCGAGCAGTTGCCCGGTTGGTGAGCCGGCCCGGAACTCGATGGTCCCGCCGGTGCTGCCGGAGCTGGCGCCGACGGTGACCGAGCTGATCCCCTGGAGGTTGACCGGACCGTAGCTGACCCACTCGTTGTGGTCGATGTCGCCGAGCCGCTTGCCGGCCCGTGCGGTGGCCCGGTCCAGCACCTGGATGCCGGTGTGGGCCCCGTCGAAGTGCTCGGCCTCCTTGTTCTTCACCTGCAACTCGACCAGGGTCGACCCGACCAGCGCCGGTACGCCACCGGTCGCGCCGCCGTCGGTGTACTGGGCGGTGAGCAGGGTGAACAGGTTCTGACCCGGCCCGTGCCCGTCACCGGCGCTGCTGTCGGTGACCGCGACCCCGGAGCAACCGGTGTAGTTGTCCAGCGGGTGGGCGTGCGAGTCGTGCCCGAGCTGGGTTTGCACGATCACCCGGGAGCAGTCGATCGTCGCCTCCTCCGGGTCGCTGACCGTCACCGTGTACGGCACCCGGTCACCGAATTCGAAGAAGCCACCGTTCGGCACGCTCAGGGTGACCACCGGCCGGGTGTTGCCGACGGTGATCTCGGTGGTCGCGACGGCGTTGGCGCCGCCGGTGCCGGTCACGGTCAGCCGGGCGGTGAACCGTCCCCGGTTGGGGTAGGTGTACGTCGGGTTCGTGGCGGTCGAGTCGGTGCTGCCGTTGCCGTCGAAGTCCCAGGCGTAGCTAATCGGCGCCCCGTCACCGGAGGCCGAGCCGGCGCTGGAGAAGTTGACGGTCAGCGGTGACGGCCCGCTGTCCCGGTTGACGGCCACCTTCGCCACCGGCGGTCGGCCGCTGGCCACGTAGTCGATCCGGTAGATGCCGGCACCCTCGTTGGTGCCGCCCCGGCCGCTGCCGGTGCCCTCGCCGAAGTCGATGACGTAGAGCGAGCCGTCGGGCCCGAACTCCGCCTCGAACGGCTGGATCCAGGAGAAGTCACCGATCACGCCGTTGATCGACTGGAGGTCGCCGACGGCGGTCGGACCGAACCGAGAGTTGGTGAAGGTCTGCGCGGTGCTGTGCGTGGAGATCGTCTTGAACCACCCGCGGGTCAGTTCGTAGACGATCCACTTGCCCTCGTAGTACTGCGGGAACTTGGTCAGCCGGGGGTTGGCCGGGTCGAAGTCGTACGACGGTCCGCCCATCGGGCCACCACCGCCGGTGCCGACCTCGGGGAACTGCGCCGAGGCCGAGTAGGCGTACCAGACCAGGGCGGAGCGGGCGGCCGGCAGGTTCGTCAGCCCGGTGTTGTTCGGCGAGTTGTTGACCAGCGCACCGCAGTTGAACTTCGCCCCGGAGGTCGAGGTGGCGAAGTTGTAGTCGTTGAACGGGATGTTGTTGCCGATGCAGTACGGCCAGCCGTAGTTGCCGGCGCTGGTGATCCGGTTGAACTCGACCGTCCCCTCCGGGCCCCGGTTCGGGTTCGCCGCGGTCGCGTCGGGGCCGTAGTCGGCGACCAACACCGCGTTCGTGATCGGGTCGACGGTGATCCGGAACGGGTTGCGCATGCCCATCGCGTAGATCTCCGCGCGGGTGCGGGCGGTGCCGGGGGCGAAGAGGTTGCCGCTCGGCACGGTGTAGGTGCCGTCGGCCTGCGGCCGGATGCGCAGGATCTTGCCCCGCAGGTCGTTGGTGTTGCCGGCGGTGGCCTGCGCGTCCCAGGCCCGGCGCCCGCTCCGCTCGTCGATGGGGGTGAAGCCGCTGGAGTCGAAGGGGTCGGTGTTGTCGCCGATGGCCGCGTACAGGTTGCCCTGTCGGTCCATGGCGAGCGAGCCGCCCATGTGCGAGTTGGCCCGGCCCTCGCCCCGGTACGTCGGGATGGCCAGCAGCCGTTTCTCGCTGCTCAACGCGATCGAGTTGCCGGTGACCGTGAACCGGGAGAGGTTCAACTGGTTGAGCGTCTTGTCCGACCAGAGCAGGTAGATCCAGTTGTTGGTGGCGAAGTTGTTGTCCAGGGTCATGCCGATCAACCCGTCGGACTGGCTGGTCTGGGCGGCGGTGTAGGCGAAGTCGACCAGCGTCGTCACGCCGAGCGTGCTCTGGTTGATCACCTTCACCGCGCCGGTGCGCTGGATGTAGAAGACCCGCCGGTCGGCCGCGACGGCCAGTTCGAACGGGTCGGCCAGGTCGGCGCTGACCAGGGGTACGCGTTGGAAGTTGCTGCTCTTGGTCGCCCCGCAGTCGCCCGGTACGGCGCCGGCCGCCCATTCGATTCCGCCCCTCAGGTGGCTGAGGAAGTGCGGCTCGCTGAAGGACGACGAGGTGTGTCCGCCGGCGGTGTACCAGGATCGACCACCGTCAAAGTTCTGGCACCAGGAGTAGGCGTGGTCGACCCCTTCGTCCAGTCCGTTGATTCCGTCGCGGACCTTGATCTGGGCGAGGGTGTGCACCTTGTTGGTCGGGTTGGTCCGCCAGTTGTACCACTCCTCGCTGCGTTCCCAGAGTTCTGGCAGGGTCTGGGTGGAGGGGTGGGCCTTGTCCAGCACCTTGATCCGGCCGGGGAAGACGCCGCCGGTGGAGCTGAAGTCGGGGTGGTAGTCGAAGATCGTGCCGACGAGTCCCTCGTACCAGGTCCAGTCGCGCTCACTCGCGGTTGCCGCGTGCAGGCCGACCCAGCCCCCGCCCTGTCGGATGAAGTTCTGGAACGCGGTCCGCTGGGCGGCGTTGAGCAGGTCGCCGGAGCCGGGGATGGAGTTGGTGTTGTTGAAGACGAGGGCGTCGAATCGGGCCAGGTTGGCGTCGGTGAACGCGGTCGCGTCCGTGGTCGCCTCGACCTCGAAGTCGTGGGTGAGGCCGAGCTGCTGGATCGCGGCGACGCCGGCCGGGATCGAGTCGTGGTAGAAGTTCGTGGTTTTCGAGAAGACCAGTACCCGGAACCGGGCCGCTGCCGATGCGGGGGCCGGGGTAATGGTCAGGATGAGGGCCGCGATCGCGAGTAGGGCGATCGGGATGGATCGTAAGCGTCTCATGCAGGCGCTCCCGGTCATAGGGACGGATAAATGGAAAGCGCTTTCCTGCCGCCGACGGATCAAGCCTACGTAACCAATCCGAAATGGTCAATGTGTAAAGCTCAGTGATGGCGTGGTGACCTATTCGTAGATCGGTGAAAGAACCGGAAAGCCTTTTCTGGCGTACCGGTAATCGATCATGTTTTCCGGAGTCGCCGGGCCAGCCCACCGAACCGCCCCAGAGCCCGCGACCGCCCTCAGAGCCGGCGACCGCGCCAGACCTGGACGGCGGTGGCCACGGCCGCGATCGCCAGCCCGGTCACCGCGGCGACCGCCAGTCCGGCCGCGGTCATCGCGGTCGCCACCAGCCCCGCCGGCAACCAGGTCCAGACCGGAACCGCGCGGGCCGGACGACCACGTCGACGCCGCCACGCCTCGGTCGCCATCGGCACGATCAACGGCGGCAGCGTCGCGGCCAGCACCGAGAGCCAGGGCAGCAGCAGCCGGTCGAAGCGCGCGGCGGCGAGCACCGCGCCGGGCACCGCGACAATGAGCATGCCGGCCGTCGGGGAGAGCGCCGGCCAGCCGCCACGCAGCGCCAGGGCCCCGGAGTACGTCGTGGTCAGCGCCGGCGCGAAGACCGCGGCGGTGACGAAGAGATTGCCGTACGCGGCGATGCCGGAGGTCCCGCCGAGCACCGCCACCACATCGGTGGAGCCGGTACGCAGCCACACCCCCGCCCCGGCGATACCGACCGCGACCGCCGGAGCCACCAGCAGCAGCACGCACCAACCCAGGTCGCGACGGCTGGCCAGACCCCGGCTGAAGTCCGGTGCCCGCAACGCGAACACCGACACGTACCCGGCCATCGCCGCCACGTCGGCGGCCGTGCCCCAGCCACCCGCGTGCAGGGTGACCGGGGCGGTGGCGGGTCGCAGCCGGGCCACGCAGACCGCGACCAGGGCGAGGGCGGCGAGCGTGGTGCCGACCGCGATCCGGTTGCCGAGCCGGGGCGAGGCGTACGAGACGGCGAGCACCGCCCCGGAGAGCAACAGCGCGCCGACCGGGCCGGGCAGACCGGTCACCGTGGCGAGCGACGCCCCGCCCAGCCCGACGTTGAAGCCGAACCAGCCGATCATCGCGACACCGAGCACCGCACTCAGCACCGCCCGCCCGGCCGGTGGCAGATAGCGGGGCGCCACCTCGGTCAGCGTGCCGCCCTCGCCGTACGGCGGCCGTACGCCGAGCGCGCCCTGCCCGAACAGGAGCAGCGCCATCAGCGCCGCCCCGCCGACGAACGCGAGTACGGGCACCGCCCCGTGGTGCCGGTCCGCCATCCCGGCGCCCAGGATGAGGGCGGCCGGTGCGGCGCCCAGCCCCAGCCAGGCCCCGGCGGCGGCGGTCCACCGCCGGGGTGCCTCGACCTCGGCGGACTGCCCGCCCAGCGGGGCGATCAGTGGTTCGCCCCCGCCCCCAACAGCTCCCGGATCTCGGTCGCCAGCCGGTCGAAGCGGGGATCGGACATCACCTGCGCGTAGCCCCGTTCCGCCGGCAGGTCGACCGGCAGCGTACGGACGATCCGACCCGGCCGCGGGCTCATCACCTCGACCCGGGTGCCGAGGAAGACCGCCTCGGCGATCGAGTGGGTGACCAGCAGGATCGTCGTGCCGGTCTCCCGCCAGATCCGGTTCAGTTCGGTGTTGAGCTGCTCCCGGGTCAGCGCGTCGAGCGCACCGAACGGCTCGTCCATCAGCAGCACCCGGGGTTGGTGCAGCAGCGCCCGGCACAGCGCCACCCGTTGCTGCATCCCACCGGAGAGTTCGTGCGGCAGGGCCTGCTCGAACCCGGTCAGCCCGGTCAGTTCGATCAGCTCGTCCGCCCGGCGGGCGGCGAGCTTGCGGTCCAGACCGCGCATCTCGGCCTGCAACAGGATGTTGCGGCGGGCGCCCCGCCACTCCAGCAGGGCGGCCCGCTGGAACACGAAGCCGATCTCCCGTTGCGGTCTGGTGACCGCCTGACCGAGCAGCGAGACCGTGCCGGCGGTGGGCCGGACCAGGCCAGCCACGACCTTGAGCAGGGTGGACTTGCCGCAGCCGGACGGGCCCACGATGGTCACGAACTCGCCCGGCTCGGCCCGCAGGGTCACGTCCTCCACGGCGGTGGTCCGGGACCTCTTGGACTGGAACCGCACGGTCAGGTTGGTCAGGTCGACCGCGGTGCCGGTGGTGGTGCTGGTCATCGCAGGACTCATCCCTGGTTGGTGTAGCCGCTGTCCCAGTACTTCTCCGGCCCGCCCGCGTCCTTGAGGTCGGCGTACCGACTCATCAGGTCGATGGTTTCGGTCCACTTGGTCGGCGGGTTCACCCCGGGTGCCGCGCCGGGGGCCACGTCGAGCAGCGGTACGGCCAGCGTGAGTTGCTTGACCAGGACATCCTTGGCCGGTTCGTTCTCGGCCAGTTCGGCCATCGCGTCGGTGGCACCCGGGATGTCCTTGGCCGCGTCTGCCCAGGACTTCTGGGTGGCCCGGACAAACGCCTTGACCAGGTCCGGGTCCTTGCTCAGGGTGGCGTCGTTGACCACGATCCCGGTGCCGAGCATGTTCATGCCCCAGTCGGCGTAGAGCAGGTAGTCGACCTTCTTGCCGGTCTTCGCCTCGATCGTCGGGGCCTGGTCGTGGAAGAAGCCCTGGATCGCGTCGACCCGCCCCTCTGCCAGCGCCGCGACCTTGCCGGCGGCGTCCAGGTTGACCACCTTGACGTCACTCTCGGCCAGCCCGTTCGCCTTCAGCCAGGCCGGGAAGGTGGCGTAGATGGCGTCGCCGGGGGTGCCGCCGACGGTCTTGCCCTTCAGGTCGGCGGGCTTGGTGATGCCCTTGTCGGCGAGGAACTCGATCGAGGTTGGTCCCTTCTGGAGGAACACCCCGACGCTCTTCACCTTCATCCCGGTGGCGATCGCCTTGAGCATCGGCGGGGTGTCGGCCCAGCCGAAGTCCGTCTGCTGCTGGGCCACCGCCTGGATGGTCTTGCCCGAACCGCCACCGGGCTTGATCTCCAGCTCGATCCCCTCGGCCTCGTAGTAGCCCTTCTTCAGGCCGTAGTAGAACGGGGCGTGCTCGCCGTACGGCACCCAGTTCAGGGTCAGCGTGACCTGCTTGCGGCCATCGGCGGTGGTGGGTTGCCCCTCGGAGCCGCCGCAGGCGGCGACCGATCCGAGCAGGAGCAGGGCGGCGGCGGTGGACGCGAGACGTCTCATGGTGGTGCGCCTCCAGTGCGGTCGCGGGACGGTGCGGTGGGATGTGGTGGGGTGGTACGTGCTCCGGACGGTTCAGGACGTGGTCAGCGGTACGCCGGAACGACGGCTGGCGTGCCAGGGGATGAGCAGCGCCTCCGCCACCTCGACGACGACGAAGAGCACGATGCCGATCAGTGACATCAGGAACAGGTCGGCGAAGAGCAGCGCCGCGTCGAGGTTTCCGTTCGCCAGCAGCAGCACGTAGCCGAGACCCTCGTCGGCGCCGACGAACTCACCGACCACGGCGCCGACCACGGCGAGCGTCACGGCCACCTTGAGCCCGGACATCAGGTGCGGCAGGGCGTTCGGGAAACGGATCCGGCGGAAGGTCTTCCACGGGCCGGCGCCCATGGTCGCGGCGAGGTCGATCAGCTCCGGGTCGGTCGAGCGCAGCCCGGCCACGCCGGAGATCACCACCGGGAAGAAGGCGATCAGCACGGCCAGCACGATCTTCGGGGTGAAGCCGACGCCGAACCAGACCACCAGCAGCGGGGCGATCGCGATCTTCGGGATGACCTGGGCGAAGAGCACGATCGGGTAGATCGCCTTCTCCATGGTGGGGGAGTAGGCGATCAGGATCGCCGTGCCGAGCCCGAGCAGGGCGGCCAGCACGAACCCGATGACCGTCTCGTAGAGCGTCACGTAGGTGTTGCGCAGCAGGAACGACCACTGGTCGACCATGGTGGTCCAGACCTGTCCGGGTGTCGGCACCAGGTAGTGGGGGACGTACTCGCGGGCCGCGACGAACCACCAGACGCCGACCAGCGCGGCGAGCAGCAGCGCCGGACGCCAGATCGCCTCGGCAAGTCGGGCGAGGCGGCTGCCGAGTCCGCGCCGGGCCGGGGGACCGAACTGGTCCGGCGGCGTACGCGGACCGGTCGCGGCGGCCGGCGAACCGGCCGGTGGTGCCGGCGTGATCGGGGCGGCCAGGTCGACGCCGTCGTCGATGGTGCGGTCGGACACGGGCACTCCTCCTCGGTGGTCGGATGTCCCGTTGGCGGTGGTGACGATGGGGTGAACCGGGTCTGGCAAGCGCTTTCTCGGGACAGTAGAAGGAATCAACTACTTTGGGCAAGGCCTTTCCCATAACGATCATCGATACCACCGATATCGATGCGCCCGCTGCCGGGGCGACGAGCCGGCCGCCGGGAACGCGCGGGACTCGCCGGCCACGCGATGTGACATCGTTCACCGGCGGGCGGGTGTGCGCGACTCGCCGGCCGAGGAATGGGCGTGGCCCGCCGGTGGTCGGGAATGTGGGTCGCTGGCCGGCGGTTGTCGCCAGGCATGACAACCGTTGGATTGATCGGCAGTGGAAACATCGGTGGCACGGTGGCCCGGCTGGCGGTAGCCGCCGGTCACGACGTGGTGCTGAGCAACTCGCGCGGGCCGGAGACGCTCCAGGAGCTCGTCGACGAACTCGGTCCCGGCGCGCGGGCGGGTACGCCGGACGAGGCGGCCCGCTCAGGCGACCTGGTGGTCGTGACGATCCCGCTGAAGGCGTACCGGAGCGTGCCGGTCGAGCCGCTCGCCGGAAAGGTCGTCATCGACACGAACAACTACTACCCGGAGCGCGACGGACACTTCGCGGAGCTGGACGACGACTCCACCACCAGCAGTGAGCTGCTGCAACGCCACCTGCCGGCGAGCCGGGTGGTGAAGGCGTTCAACAACATCTACTTCGCGCACCTGCGGTCGCTGCCCCGCCCCACCGGTGCGGCCGACCGGAGCGCGCTCGCGATCGCCGGGGACGATGTCGCGGCGAAGGCGACCGTGGTCGAGTTCCTCGACACGATCGGCTACGACACCGTCGATGCCGGCTCGCTCGGCGACGGCGGTCGCCGCTTCCAGCCCGGCACCGCCGCGTACGGCGGGATGTACGCCGCCAAGGACGGGAACTTCTGGGAGCTGCCGGGCCTCCCGTTCGACGCCGCCGCGTTGCGCGCCCTGCTCGGCTGAGCCGGCCCAGGTCGCCGTGACGCACCGCGGGTCCGTCGCCCGCGCCATCCCTGGTGTTGATATGTGTGCCAGGAGGTGACGCACCATGAACGGTCCGTCGACGGCGGAGGTTTCCCGGCTCCGCGACGATCTCGAAGACCTCAGCGCGGTGCACCGCAACGACGAACAGTGGCGGTGCGTGGACTGCCACGGTGAGTGGCCCTGTCCGGTGATCCGGCGTCGTCTGCTGGCGCTCTACCGGCGGGAGCCGGAGCGGCTCGTGACCTACCTGCGGCACTTCCGTGACCGGGCACGTGCCGAATTGCCCTCGGCGCCGACCCGGGAGCTGGACCTGCGCTTCTTCGGCTGGGTGCCGGTGGCGCAGACCGGCCGCCGGCGGCGACCGGCCTGATCGTGTGTTCCCACCCCGTTTCCCGGCAAGAGCGGGGTGGGAACCACACCCCCGCGCGCCCTGTCCACATTGGACGCCGCCGCGTGTTCCGGTGGGGTGTGTCAGTGCACCGGATAGGTGTTCAACAGCCCGCACATGCCCTGGCGACCCTGTTCACGCGGTTGTGCGAAGTCGTGCACCACGGCGTTCCCCAGATGTGACGCGTCACCTCGGGCGAGGGCGTCGAGTTGGCGCCCGGTCTCCTCGGCCGCCCGCAGGGCACCCCCACGCCAGCGTTGCCGCCAGGCGTCGAGGTGCGGCTGGACGAGGCGGACGGCGGCGGCGTGGAACTCCCGAAGCGGGTCGAGGTCGCCGCCGAGGGCGCTGTCGCGGAGCCGCTCGAAGCCGCGTACGGCGAGGTCCCGGCGGGCGTACGCGGCAGCCAGGTCGCCACCGGGGGCGCCGCCGTTCGGCAGGGTCACCGAGGCGGCGTACCGGGCCGGGTCGGCGAGCACCTCCGGGGGCAGGGTCAGCACCGCGTCCCCGGCCTCGGGTAGGCCGCTGTTCTGCATCAGCACGACGATCTCCAGTCCGCCGTGGTTGACCAGGCGGTGGATCGTGCCCGGGGCGAACCAGACCACCGCACCGGGGTGCAGCGGCGTCTCCTCGTACCCGTCGAGGGTGAGGGTCTGGACCAGGCCGGCGCCGGCCGCCACCACGTACGCCTCGGCGCAGCAGAGGTGCAGGTGTGGCGTACCGCCGACGGCACCGTCCGGCGCGACCGTGTCGTAGACGCCCAGCCGGGAGACGCCGATGCCACCGGGCAGGGGCAGGGGAGAGGGTGTGGACTGGCCGGTCATGCGGACCACCGTTCATGGGAAAGGGTTTTCCTGCGGCCCGCTTGACGCTAGTCTCCGGCGTTGACGACCGTCAACGCGTACGCGTGCCGGGGCTGGTCCGGACGGAGGCCGCCGATGACCACACTCGCCGACGTCGCCCGGCTCGCCGGGGTCTCCCCGGCGACCGTCTCCCGGATCGTCAGCCGTAGTCCCCGCCGGGTCGCGCCGGAGTTGCGGGAGCGGGTGTTGGCGGCGGTCGAGGAACTCCAGTACGTCCCGAACGCCCACGCCCAACTACTCGCCCGCAACCACCGCTCCGCCGTCGGC